>NZ_JBEORT010000053.1:0-46628 GCF_040302425.1 Streptomyces sp. NPDC126497 | reverse complement strand
GACCCGGCGCCCCGTGAGCGCCGGGTCGCGCGCCGCCCCGCCCGCGCCGGCACCGCCCGCCGGTGACCGCTGCGCCCGCGTACTACTCCTCGCCCGCGCCCCCCGGCCGCTTCCCCGCGTCCGCGTCCGCGTCCGGCGCCGGGGCCTGCGGCGCCGAAGCCGGCGGCGCCGGTGCCGCGTCCGGCACCGCCGGCAGCGGGGCGCCCGGTTCGGACATCGCCGTGGCGCCACGCGGCCGGGGCGCCTGCACCGAGACCGTCTCGTGGGAGTACGCGCGCAGATAGCCGACGACGGTGTTGGTGACCGCGACCAGCGGCACGGCCACCACCGCCCCGCCGATGCCGGCCACCATGCCGCCCGAGGCGACCGCCAGCACCACCGCCAGCGGATGGACCCGCACCGCGCGGCCCAGGATGAACGGCTGGAGGATGTGCCCCTCGATCTGCTGCACCGCCAGCACCACCACCAGCGTCATGACGCCCGTGAACACCCCCTGGGTGACGAGCGCGACGACCACCGCCAGCGCTCCCGACACCACCGCACCCACCAGCGGGATGAACGAGAACAGGAAGATGAACACGGCGAGCGGCACCGCCATCGGCACATCGAGGAAGTAGATGCCGAGACCGATGAAGATCGCGTCGATCAGGGCCACTATCACCGTGCCGCGCACATACGCCGTCAGCGTCCGCCACGCGGCCGGGCCCGCGCCGGCGACGCCCGGACGGGCCGCCGCCGGGACGAGCTTCAGCGTCCACTGCCAGATCCGCTTGCCGTCGTAGAGCAGGAACAGCGTCGAGAAGACCGCCAGCAGTATGCCGGTGAGCGCCTCGACCACGACGGTCACGCCCTCCAGGCCCGCCGAGGTGATCTGCTCGGTGTTGGCGCCGACCGCCTCCCGCAGGTTCTTGGCGATCTCGTTGATCTGCTTGTCGGTGACGTGGAAGGGGCTGTTGAGGAGCCAGTTGCGCAGCTCGTCGATGCCGTCCTGGATCTGGTCGGAGAGGTGGTCGATGTTCTCCATGACCTGCCAGGTCACGAACCAGCCGATGAGGCCGATCACGACGAACCCGAACAGCGCCGTCAGCGCGGTGGCCGGCCCGCGCGGCACGCCGAGCCGCCTCATCCGCGCCACCGTCGGCTGCAGCAGCGCGGTGATCAGCAGCGAGGCCACGAACGCCAGCACCACCAGCTGGACGGCGCTGATGACCCGCATGAGCACCCAGACCGTGCCGGCCAGCACCAGCAGCCGCCAGCCGGCCTCGGCCGCGACCCGTACCCCCCAGGGCACGGCCTGCGCCGGGTCGGGGCGGGCCGGGACGACGGCGGTCGTGAACTCGAGCGGCGGCTCGTGACCGGGGGGCGGGAGACCTCCCCGTTCCGCTCCGGGGACCGGGTCCGGGTCCGGCAGGGAGCCCCGCTCCGCTTCGGCGCGGCGCTCCTCCAGCCGTTTGCTGACCTCGGTCAGTCCGGCTCCGACCCGGCCGAGCCACCCTGGCACTCGCGACATGATCCGTCCTCTTCCCCCGTATCTCCCCACCACTCACCTCTGGAGTCGTCGGTCAGACCGTACATGGCGAAAGCCCCGCACCGTAGGACGGTGCGGGGCTGTGCCGGGGTTGAGCGGGCCGGGGCCGAAGGGCTTCCGGTGCCTCTAGTACCAGTGGTTGGCCTGCCAGAAGTTCCAGGCGCCGCACGGGCTGCCGTAGCGGTCGTTCATGTAGCCGAGCCCCCACTTGATCTGGGTGGCCGGGTTCGTCATCCAGTCGGCTCCGGCGGAGGCCATCTTGGAACCCGGGAGCGCCTGCACCAGGCCGTAGGCGTCGGACGTGGGGTTGTCGGCCCGGTAGTTCCAGCTGGACTCGTGGTCCACGATGTTGCTGAAGCACTGGAACTGGTCCGCCGGGACGATCTGCCGGGCCATCGCCTGCACTTGGGCGACCGTGTAGGAGGACTGGACCGCGAAGGTGGAGGCGTCGCGGGTCGCGGAACGGCTGGCGGCGGCCTTGGCCTCCGCACGCTCCTCCTTGGCCTCCCGCTCCGCCTTCTCGGCGGCTTCCTTCTTCGCGACCGCGGTGTCGGCGGCGGCCTTGCGGGCGGCCTCCTCCGCGTCCTTCTTGGCGCTCGCGTCCGCGGCGATGGCCATCGTTTCGGCCTGCTGCGTCAGGGACGCGGTCTGCACCTGGGCCTGCTGGCCCGCGGGGATGTCCGCGAGCAGCGTGGTGCCGCTTGCCGTCGCTTCGACGTCGTTGTTCTGCGCGGTGCTGCCCGAGGCCACACCGACGACGCTTCCGACAGCGGTGACCGCCGTGGCCGAGGCCACTGCGAATCCCCGGACCGAGATCCGGCTCACACGGTTTCCTTCCAGCATCGCCCGCTTCGGTGACCCTCGCGGACGCAATCGTGCCCCTGGCACTGGCCTCCCCAACTGCGGGTCACGGGAGGCACGGGCCCGGTGGGCAACTCCTACGGAAGGAGCGCCGCGTGGTGCTCGGGCGGCATACGACGACGCTATGGAGTTGGGACTGTGTGGTGCTGTGGTGCCATACCGCTGGGGGTACAGGTGTGTCGTATGCGGGGCCTGACAGGAGTGAGACTCTGCCGTAACCCGGCGCCGCAAGGCAATTCTCCGTTGCGTGTGAAAGCTCACATCCCGTTTGGCCCCAGGGAATTCCGCAAGTCCGCACACGCGTCGACGCCGCCCGGCTAGGCTCTACGCCTTTCCGGACGGCGCCGATGACGGGGTGTCCGACTTCCTCCGGGGGCCGTGGGTCAGATCTGCCCGTCTTCGAGCATTTCGGTCACCAGCGCGGCGATCCGGGACCTCTCGGAGCGCGTCAGGGTGACGTGCGCGAACAGCGGGTGCCCCTTCAGCTTCTCGACGACGGCGACCACACCGTCGTACCGGCCGACCCTCAGATTGTCCCGCTGGGCCACGTCGTGGGTCAGGACGACCCGTGAATCGGCCCCGATCCGGGACAGCACGGTCAGCAGGACGTTCCGCTCCAGCGACTGGGCCTCGTCCACGATCACGAACGCGTCGTGCAGCGAGCGGCCCCGGATGTGGGTGAGCGGGAGGACCTCCAGCATGCCGCGCGCGGTGACCTCCTCGATGACCTCCCGGCTGGTGACCGCCGACAGCGTGTCGAAGACGGCCTGCGCCCAGGGGCTCATCTTCTCCGCCTCGGAACCCGGCAGGTAGCCGAGCTCCTGCCCGCCCACCGCGTACAGCGGACGGAAGACCATCACCTTCTGGTGCTGACGGCGCTCCAGCACCGCCTCCAGCCCGGCGCACAGGGCCAGCGCCGACTTGCCGGTGCCGGCCCGGCCGCCCAGGGACACGATCCCGACGTCCGGGTCGAGCAGCAGGTCGAGCGCGATCCGCTGCTCGGCGCTGCGGCCCTTGATGCCGAAGGCCTCCCGGTCGCCGCGCACCAGCCGCACCTCGCCGTCGGCGGTGACCCGCCCGAGCGCCTTGCCGCGCTCCGACTGGATGGTCAGCCCGGTGTGCACGGGCAGGTGCGCGGCTTCGGGCACGTACACGTGCCCCTCTTCGAAGAGGACGTCCACCTGCTCGCCGGGCAGGGTCAGTTCGGACATTCCGGTCCAGCCGGAGGAATCCGTGATGGCGAGTTCCGCGCGGTACTCCTCGGCGAGGAGGCCCACGGAGGACGCCTTGATCCTGAGCGGGAGGTCCTTCGACACGACGGTGACGTCGAACCCCTCGGCCTGCAGGTTGCGGGCGACCGCGAGGATGCGGGAGTCGTTGTCCCCCAGGCGGTAGCCGCTGGGCAGCACGCTGGGGTCCGAGTGGTTGAGCTCGACCCGCACGGTCCCGCCGAGGTCCCCGGTCGGAATGGGGGCGTCGAGACGGCCGTACCGCACCCGGTAGTCGTCCAGCAGGCGCAGCGCCTGACGGGCGAAATAGCCGAGTTCGGGATGGTTCCGCTTGGCCTCCAGCTCGGTCACCACGACGATGGGGAGCACGACCTCGTGCTCGTCGAAGCGGCTCAGGGCTTTGGGATCGGCCAGCAGGACACTGGTGTCGAGAACATAGGTGCGCCGGTCGGGCTTGTGGCGCTTTGCGCTGGTCACCACGGAAGGACGTACCCCCTCGGATGAGGTCGGGGAGCGACGAGGCGGAGCTGGACCGGTCGACGGCCCCCGTGCACAACGGGCCGGAAACCGGCCCTCCGCCGCTTCTTCCGTGCCGTGACCGCACGGTCGGGCTGGTGCAAAGGGCCTCCCGGGCGGACGACGCCTGTGCCGTCCGCTGAGATCCGACACCCGTGGTTCGGGTGTCGAGCTGTCTGGGTTATGCCCTCGAACGAGCGCCGCCATGCCACGGCATATGACGGCGCGCCGGTGAACTCCGTGTGACCTGCGGTGGACGCGCGGGGCGCTCAGCCGCCGTAGCGCCGGTGGCGGGCTCCGTAGTCGCGCATCGCGCGCAGGAAGTCGACCTTGCGGAAGGCCGGCCAGAACACGTCGCAGAAGTAGTACTCCGAATGCGCGGTCTGCCAGAGCATGAATCCGGACAGCCGCTGCTCGCCGCTGGTGCGGATGACCAGGTCCGGATCGGGCTGGGCACGGGTGTAGAGGTGACGCCCGATCATGTCGATGTCGACGGCCTCGGCGAGTTCCTCCATCGACGTGCCCTGCTCGTGGGCGTCCAGCAGCATGGACCGCACCGCGTCGGCGATCTCCTGACGTCCGCCGTATCCGATGGCGACGTTGACCACTATGCCGTCGACGTCCGCGGTGGCCTGCTCGGCCTCCTTCAGGGTGGTCTGCATCCCGGACGGCAGCAGGTCGCGCGTGCCGACGTGGTGCACCCGCCAGCGCCCGTCGGCGGCCAGGGTGCGCACCACGTCCTCGACGATGCCGAGGAGCGGGACGAGCTCCTCCTTCGGCCGGTCGAAGTTGTCCGTCGACAGCAGCCAGAGGGTGACGACCTCGACGTCCGTCTCGCTGCACCAGCCGAGGAACTCGCCGATCTTGTCCGCGCCGGCCCGGTGGCCGTGGACGGTGCTGGAACCCGCGGCCTTCGCCCAGCGGCGGTTGCCGTCCATGATGACGCCGATGTGCTTGGGCACCTGAGCGGTGTCCAGGTGACCTTCCACCCGGCGTGCGTACAGCCTGACCAACAGGCCGCGCAGCTTGTCGCGCAGGTTCACGTGATCATCAGCCCCTCCGTACGGATCGGACAGGCGCGGCGCGCCCCGCCGCGTCGCGCGGCGGGCGGCCCGGTCTCGGCCGCGGGCGGCCCCTGTCCGTATGGCGGTCCCCGAAGGCGAAGCGTACCCCTGCCGGGGCGGGGGCC
The DNA here is from genome assembly GCF_040302425.1 of Streptomyces sp. NPDC126497. Lineage (NCBI taxonomy): Bacteria > Bacillati > Actinomycetota > Actinomycetes > Kitasatosporales > Streptomycetaceae > Streptomyces > Streptomyces sp. NPDC126497. The sequence goes on along the minus strand of NZ_JBEORT010000053.1, from coordinate 41,305 downwards.
CCCAAAGCCCCGGGGGTGCGTTCGCCGGACACGGAGCGGCCGCACGCGGTGCACGCGCGGTCCGCCCGCCACCAGGAGCCGCCACCGGGCCCCGTCGCCGGCCCCCTGTCCGGGGCCGCCCGGGGCCCGCCCGGACCCGCCCGGACCCGCCCGGACCGACGTCCCGTCGGGCACCTGAGCCGGGGCAAGAAAAAACGGGCCGGTCCGTGGGGGGGGAGACGGACCGGCCCGAGGGGGGGGTTTCCACCATAACCCTTCGTAAGTGATGCTGCGTACATCGGCGCGCCACAACTACTCTCCGAAGTCGAATGACAACGCGCCAAGGGTCGCGGAAGACACTGCTCAGGACCCCTGATTGGCCGAAACCAGGCGACATCTCGCGGAAATCGGGCACTGGGGGGACCCCACGCCGACCGTGGCGCCACCCGCCAACCGGGTGAGCACACTTTCGGCCGTCCCTCCGACGGGTGACCCGGGCACGGGCGCCGGATTGACCCCGCGAAGGCGGGGTCGGGCACCGCGCAGCCCTCTCCGCTGCCCGGTACCGCCGCCCCGCGCAGCTCTGCTGACGCGCATCACCTTGGTGCGGGCCTATGCGAGGTCGTGCTCCGGAAGCCGGCCGTGTCCGTAACGGTGCGGAGACTCAGGGACGCGGGGTGCGGACGGCTCCGCTCTTGCGGGCGTGAAGGAGATGCCGGGTGCTGTGGGCCACGAAAGCCCCCTCCCGCTCGATCCTCTCGTGCAGGGCGCGCAGCTGCGGCAGGTACGCCTCGACGGTGAAACCGGGGACCATCCAGATCACCTTGCGCAGGAAGTGGACGACGGCGGCGATGTCGTGGAACTCGACCCGCAGCCGTTCGGCCCGCAGATCGACGACCTCCAGCCCGGCGGCCCCGGCCGCGCGCCGCTCACGGTCCGGATGCCGTGCGGAGCGCCGCTCGTCCGGCTGCGCCCCGAGGAAGTGCTCGACGAGCTCGTGGACGCTGCCGGGCCCGACGTGCTGGGCGAAGTAGGCGCCACCGTGCTCGAGCACCCGCGCGATCTCCGCCCACGGGGCCTCCACGGGATGCCGGCTGACGACGAGGTCGAAGGCCCCGTCCGCGAAGGGCAGCGGGGCGTCCTCGGGTGAGGCGACGACGGTCACACCGCGCGGCCGGAGCAGGGCGGTGGCCTTGGCGACGTTGGGCGGCCAGCCCTCGGTGGCGGCGGCGAGCCGGGGCTGGCGGGGGGCGTGGGCGAGGGCGAAGTCCAGCGCCTCACCTCCCCCGGTCTGGATGTCGAGCACGGCGTCGGCCCGGCCCAGCCGCTCGGCCGTCCTCATGGCGTACCCCCACGAGGGCCGGGCCTCGTGGGCCCGTCCCTCGAACCAGGAGAAGTCCCACCCCCCGGTGGGCACGGAGGCGCCCTCCGCCACCAGGTCCTCGAAGGTACGGCGGCCCGTCCTGTCCGTCATGCACCGATCATGCCCGGCGCGGCCCCGCACCGTCCTCCGATTTCACGGCACCGACGGCCGTACCTCCTCCGCCACGAACCGCACGAACCCTTCCGGTCCGGCTCGTCACTGGTCGGCTGGAGGATCACCGAGTCGGCCCCGGCCCCGACCCGGACCCGCTCGGTCCACGCCAGCGCGGCGGCGGCGGTGGAGATCCCACCCTCCCTGAAACAGTCCTCCCACAACCAGAGCTCCTCGAGCCCCGTCTCATCGGCGAGCCGGGCAACGGACCGGAGCCGCTCGGGAGCGAGCCGGAGACGGAAGACCGCGCCTGGTGTGGTGATTGGTCAGGGATGGGCCCTACACGTGGGACGGACCCTTGAAACTGACGCTCGCGGCGATCATCCGCAGAATCGCCCGGTACTCGTCCCGTCGCGCCGGGGCCGTCGTGGTGAGCGTGAGCACGGCCAGGCGCCTGCAGTCCGGATGGGGCAGGTGCGCGTGCAGTTGGAGAAGCGGCAACTGCGGCAGCCCACTGCCGTCCCCCGGCACGGACACCGACTCGCTGAACGCCGCGGGCCCACAGGAAAGCTCGGCGAACTCCACACCGGTGTGCCCCACCCCGGCCGTCACCGCCCGTGCGGCGGTGACGCCACGCGGGGCGGTGGCGGTCTCCCGCCAGGAGACGGTGAAGAGAGAGAACAACGGCGCCGGGCTGCTCACACCGGCCACGTCGGCGACGTCGTCTCGATGAAGCCCGACGGAGCAATGCACGGTGCCTGCTTCGCGTAGGGCGGCCAGGAGTTGTTGAGCCGTGGCGAACTGGGAGATGAGCTGCTGGCGCAGCATTTCATCTGGAGATGTGTCCAGGATCGGAGCAACTGCCGCTCTTAAATCTTCCGCTGCCGCAGAGCCAGAAGGAGGGAGTAGGGCTTCCAAGGGAAGAGCCGTGAAGCCAGCTGGTTCGGCGAACCAAAGCGTCGCATCAGGGTCGTTGAATGAGTCGTGAAGAATGATCGCCGAGTTGAACAAAGGGATTCCATGCAGTGAGTCAGGGGCGGGTAGGGGAAATTCCGACACGTCGACCACGCTCCACGTCCTCCGCAGTGACACCCCAGTCCGCAAATAGCTGGCCAACGTGCTGCGTCATTCGCTGTTCGAGTACATGTAGCCGCCGGGGCGCACTGCCGCGTCGACCGGGTACAGCAATGAGTCCAATGAAGCGGGGATCACCAGCAAACCAAAGTGTCTCGATCTCGCCCTTTAACTCCGACTTGGCACGGGGAGCCATCCTGCGGTGCCACCACTCCGTACGATAATGCCACAGAAAGACAAGAGGTAGTCGTTGTCGAGGATGGGCTGGATTGGGAAACTCGAACCATCCATAGTGCCTGTTCGGCACCTCAGAGTGTTCCTTTAATCCGTATGGAACTCCCCGGAACACTCGCCATGGATAGTTCTGCATGATGCGTCGCATGCGAAGAATTGGGCGAAAATGGCACAACTGCACCACTGCTCGATAGAGGCAGTAGCAGAGCGGAATCACAAAGAGGAGGGAAAATTTCGGAGAAAGATGAGCAGCCAGGAAGTAGAGCAGGCCGAACCATGAAGCGATCCACCACAGTAGTCCAATAACACACTTCAGCATGCACCCTGACCAGGACAAGCGAGTATGCGGATGGTCCCACGCCACTCGACAGCGTTCAGGATTCACTCACAACCCCTACTATTGCTCGAACATCAGAAGGCGTAACGAGCTACATCAAAAATTCCGGCATTGTCCAAGATAAGCCTCGCTCCGTCGACACCCGCCACGGCGCCATCCTTGATTCCGTCGTCCTCCGCGTCCACAATTTTGTTGTAGATCCCAAAGCCGCCAGTACCAACCCCAGCCAAACCTGAGGTCGCAGCCACTGCCTTGGCTGCCGCGTCAGGGTTGCTGAGACTCCTCACCGCCCGCACAACCAAGGGGTTTTCCAACTGGGCAATCGATTGCATACTTTCCATGGAATTGGCACCGAATAACGCCGCCTTTTGCGTGAAGCTGAGCGTTTCCCCTCCAGCACGAATTGCGTTCGTTGCCCCCTTGGCTCCTGCGGCGACCGCCCCGATACCGGGAATCACCCCGGCAGCATCTGCCCCCACTGACACCAAGTTGCTCCAGAAATCCGCATCAAGTTCACCTTTACTGAAGCCATCCTTCAAGGACTCCAGGGTCTCTGGATTCGCAATGAGCCTCAGCCCCAGCGCTGTCACGCTCAGCCCGGACGCCACGAACATCAGTGCGGCTACCGCCGTCAAGCCGAGCGGACCTGCAAAAATGATCGCCACAACTCCTACGACACCAGCCACGAAGCTCAGGATGTCCGGCAGGTTGTCGGTGAGCCAGTCGAGGGCCTCGTCGAACCAGCCTGGTTCGTGCGGAGCCAGTTTCTTCGTCGCGTCGCGGATTCTGCTCGCACGGTGCTTCGCCTGCCGCTCATGCTCCCCAGCCAGCTGCTTCGCCTTGCGAATCACCTTGTCGAGCTCGGCCTGCGCCTCCTCGACAGCCCCGTCCCTGCGCTCCCCCGCCGCCTTTCCCGCACGCCCCTCGGCCCGGTCGACTGCGGCCTGCGCCTCTTCCGCCTCGCCCTCCAACCGCTTCGCACGCCGCTGAAACTCATCCAGCTCGTCCTCCCAGCGGTTCAACTGCCTGGCCGCCTTGCGAATGGAATGCGCAGCGTTCTTCAAGTTCAAGGGCAGCGGCCCGCCGTCGAGCTGCTCGCGGAAGGCGACGGCGGCGTCCCCCTTCCAGTAGCTGCCGTCCAGCAGCTTGGTGACCAAGTCGTGCGCGTCCTGCAGCACCTCCGCACACCCGCTCAGTTTCTTGTGCAGCCGACGGACGGCCTCCGTGTCCCCAGGCACCGGGTTGAACCCCAGGTGGGGATGATCCGGGTTGGGGATGCGCGGCGCCGACTTGAGTCCCTGGGGCAGAAGGAGATCGGCCCGCGACTGCGGATCCAGAACGGCGCCGGCCTGATCGGTGCCCGGAGTGAAAGTCACTTCCCACCGCCCCCGCCCCTGCCCTCCCGGGCCTGCCGGAGCGCCTCCTCCAGAGCCTTGTCTACCTCGAGGTAGCTGTCCCGGCTCTTGCCGATGATCTCGGCCAGGTCGTCCGTCTGCTTGCCGATCTCCTCGGCCCCGTACTTCCAGTCCTCCTGGAAGTCCTCGCAGGCACTGTCGAGATCATCGGTACCGAGCCCGGTGACGGTCGCGTCCGCGAGAACCTTGCGCACGCCTCTGAGGGAACTCGACGACTTGCGCAGGGACTTCATGAACCGCCCCAGCTCGCCCCCGTCCACCGCCAACCGCTCCGCCATACGCTCGTCCCCTCCACCCGCACGACACCACCGATGGAATGAACGACACGACACGCGATCCGTGACGCTCCGGAGCCGGCGGACATGCTCCACCGAGGCAGGGGCCGACTCGGTCAGGGGTGCCGACTTCTCACCCCCTACGTCCGTGACCGTGTCGCTGCCCTTGGCGGCGCTGCACAGTCGGCTCCTGGTGAGGCGTGGCTCCGGGTCAGCGGTTGATGGCCTGGATTTCCTGGACCACGACGTCCTGCGTCGCGCCGAACTCGCCGTCGGGGAGGTCGCCGCCCGCGCCGCCGGTGCCGGTCCAGTGGATCTCCCAGGTGACCGTCGCCTGGAGCGGGAACGTACCGTCGCCCGAGGAACGCAGGTACTTCACCCCGCACGGAGGCGTCTTGTCCGCCTTGCCCTGCGCGTACGGCTCACCGATACGGCCGTCGTTGATCTCGCAGACGCCCGAGGCCGGATAGGTCTCCGCGTCCGGGGTGCCCGGCTTGATCTCCAGCGCGACCGGCTCCGCCGTGGCCGTCGCCTGGATACCGATCGTCGGTACGGACGCCGTGACCGAGACCGGCTTGAACTCCGCGCCGTCCAGCCACGCCCACGTCGGAAGGTTCACCTTGGTGGCCTCCGCGGGGGCCAGCGTCACCTCGGTGCCCGGGACGCGGATCTCCGCGTAGGCGAGTTCGGCGAGGATTTCAGGGGTGACCGCGTTCTCGATGTTCGCGGGCGGGGCGTCGCCCGTGTCGACCCAGAAGTAGTCCTCGTCACAGGAGTCCCAGCCCGGCGGGTAGTTCTTGTTGACGTACGAGCCCCACCAGTAGCCCTTGCCGGACTTGTCCTTGTTGAAGCCCTTCTCCTCGTCGTCGGCGTTGTACTTCTCCCGCTGCTTGGCGTCCCACTCGTAGCCCGTCGAGCCGGCTTCCCAAATCGGTTCCAGGTACTTCTGCAGCTGCTCGGGGGTGTACTTGGGGGCGTACCAGCAGGGAGGCGGGCTCCACGACGTGGACGACGTCAGCGCTCCCGTGGAACCGCCACTGCCGTTCTTCGAACGGTCGAAGACGACGCCGCCGACGGTGACGGAAACAGTGCCGTCATCGCCGGTCTTTGCGCTCTGTTCAGTGCCCTGGGTCGCGCCGCCCAAGGTGTCGTCGGCACGGGCAATGCTCGGCAAAGCCAACAAGGAAACGACCACACCAAGAGTGGCGATCGTCCGGGAAGCGTGAGTCACGGCTGGCACTTGGCGCTCCCACTCTGCGAGACGATTTTCTGGATCATCCATACACCCTCGCTGTTCTTCTTCAGCGACGTGTGGTAGATCACGTAGCTCTTGGCAGTGACCTCGGTCTTCTTGATCTTGCCGCTCTCCAGGTACTTCACGTACGCCTTGCCCTGGTCCTCGCAGTAACTGAAGGACGCGGTGCCATCTTTACCGACGGTCACCTCGGGGGCGTAGAAGCGGTAGGAGCCTGTAAGGCCGGCTTTGTGGTCCACGTAGTTCTGAATGAATTTCTCGGTCCCGGCCGCCGCCTCGCCCTCGTAGTAGTAGAGGTACGCCTTGTCCAATGCGTCCTGGTTCACGATCGCCAGGTCAACGGCCTTGATGGACTGCTCGCTGTCCGCCAGGACCGCGTCCTTCTCCTTGTCGCCCGTCTTCGGCCAGTCGAAGGTGTAGGAGAGATCGGAGGGCAGTTCGATCTTCGGGCGGTCTGCCGAGGCGGAGGCCGACTCGCTCGGGGAGGGGGACTTCTTGTCCCCGGTGTCCGCGCCCGCGATCTTGTCGTTGTCCTTGGTCGGACTGTCGTCGCTTCCGCACGCGGACAGCGTCAGGGCCGCGGTGGCGGTCAGCGCGAGCGCTGCGAGCAGGGTGGGGCGGCGGTTCACGGTCGGCTCCCAGTGGGGCGAGGCTTGGCTTCAGCGAAGTCAAAGCTATCCGGTGCGTAAGTCGAGGCACCAGAGTGGACGGGGTCAACGTGCGGGGTCCTTCGGCTCCCTGAGCGGATGGTCGGTGGTGAGGAGCGTGAGGATAGGGAGGGGCAGGTGTCAGGGGATGGGCCCGTGGGCCCAAAGCAGTGCCCACCGGGTCTGGATCCGTCAGCCGGAGCGGTCGCGTGGTGAGTGGTGGACGGTGAGCGCGGGACCGCCGGTTCCCACTCGGGCGGCGGTCGAGCAGACCTGCGGCGCCAACGGCGTCTCCTGGAGCCCCGAGTCGGGGACCCGGGCCGGCGGACACCTCCTGGTCGTGGCGAGAGCGAAGTCGGGAATCGCCTGCCGCCCGACCGTCGCGCTGCCGACCGTGGCGTTCGGTTCCGACGGCACCCGGGCCGGTCCCGCGGAGCAGGCGGTCGGTGAGCAGGTCGAGTCGAGCGGGAGCACCACCGCCTCCGCCGGGGTGATTCCGAGGAGCAGGGCGGAAACGGCGGCAGGAAACTGGACAGCATCATCGTCGGCGTCGGTGACGCCGACCCCGCCCCGGTCCCTCCGGCGGACGCGGTTCCCTCCCCCTGAGCGGCGTTGTCGGTCCGGCCCACTAGGGTCCTGGATCACCGTCGCCATCGCATGGCGGCCCTTTCGCTGACGTCACGTCACCATCTGGAGCACTCATGGGCTTTGAGGCCACCTACGCCGACTTCTCCGTCGATCCGACTCGGCTGGCCAACGCCGAAGTCAGGCTTCACGGGGCCCGGTTCGCCGGGTCGCACGTGGCGTTGAGCGCGGGCGGGAGCGTGACGCTGGACTTCGAGGTGGAGGACCCGGAGGACGTCCCCCAGGTGACGCTCACCGTCACGGCCCTCGTCTCCAAGCTCGGCTCCGACCTCGGGTACGCGCCGATGAACGTACTGGTCCAGGGTGAGGTGGTGGCCGAGGACCTCACCGTGCCCGGCGGCGGAGACCTTCCGCAGGACAACGTCTTCGCGGTGCCCGGGCGCCTGCTGAAGCCCGGCACCAACACCCTGGAGATACGTTCCTCGGCCAAGTCCGCCAGCATGCTCTGGCTGTACCGGATCACCCTGGACCCCGTCTGGGAACGTGGCCGCTCCGAGCGCGCGCGGGTCGCCGAGGCCGCCCGCGACTCGGTCTTCGCCTACCGTACGGAGTTCCGCCCCGCCCACGCCGCCTCCGCCCCCTGGCAGGCGGCACCGCGGCTGCTCTTCCACATCGACCGGGACGAGCACTCCCTGCCCGCCCAGCTCGGCTGGCGCGGTGAGGACGGCGCCGAGTCGGCCATCAGCTTCCAGTCCAACATGTCCGACTTCCACGGTGTGTACCGCGCCGCGGACGGTACGGCGTACGAGTACCGGGGTCGGCTCACCGACCGCCGGCCGTTCTCGGACGACGCCGAGAACCTCTCGGCGTCCCCCCTGCACCGCTTCCACACGGAGGAGGGGTGGGGCGGCCGCTGGCACACCTCCCACGAGCTGCGGCTGCTGGTCGACGACGGCGGGGCGCCCGTCGAGCGGGTGACCTGGCGCGACCAGCGGGGCAACTCCGGGGTGGTCGTGCTGCACGCCGCCGCCTCCGAGGTCGAGGTGACCGGTGTCGAGGCGAGCGACGAGTTCGAGGACGGGGGCGAGGGAGCCGACAACCTCCTCGAGGACGAGCGCAGCAAGTGGCTGACGTTCGAGGAGACCGCCCACCTGGACTTCACCCTCGCCCGTCCCGCCGCCGTCGCCTCCTACTCCCTGACGTCGGCGAACGACTTCGCCGAGCGCGACCCCCGCGACTGGACCCTCCTCGGCTCCCACGACGGTCAGACGTGGACGCCGCTGGACACGCGCAGCGGTGAGAAGTTCACCGAGCGGTTCCAGACCCGCACGTTCCACCTCCGCTCCTCCGCCCGGGCCCACCGCCACTACCGTCTCGACATCACCCGCAACTCCGGCGGGACCGAGGTCCAGCTCGCCCGGGTCCGGTTCGCGGAGGCGCCCGCCGGGCAGGCGTTCACCGGCTACTACCAGCGCTGGAACGAGGGCCCCATCGGTTACCGCGGCACGCCGGCCGTCGCCGCGTCCGCCGCCCTTCCCGCCGCTCCCCGCGTCGCCTCGGAGCTGCAGGCCGCCGTCGCGAGCCTGTCCGAGACGGCCCGGACGCTGACCGCGCTGGCGGAGCAACTGCGCGCGCACTGATGCCCGGGGGGCCTGCGGAGATACGTTCGGTGCGGACGGTTCGTCGGTGGGTGGTCGAGGGGGCGGTCGGGGATGGGGCGCTGGCGGGACGGGCGTGGGGAGCTGATCGTGCGGGGGGAGGGCGGAGAGCGGACGGGCGTGCGCGTTCCGCTGGAGATCGCCGCCTCCTATCGGGCCCGCACGAAGGGGCTGCTGGGGCGGGACTCCCTCGACGGGGCCCTGCTGCTCTCCCCCGCCAACAGCGTGCACACCTTCCGCATGCGCATGCCCATCGACGTCGCCTACCTCGACCGGCGGCTCCGGGTCGTCGCCGTCCGCACCATGCCCCCGGGACGGCTCGGTCGGCCCCGGTTCCGGGCACGGCACGTGCTGGAGGCCGAGGCCGGGACGATGGAGGGGTGGGGGCTGCGGGTCGGGGCCCTGGTGGAAGTGGACCTTTAGCGCGCCGCCGCCTTCCGTGTCCATCCGTGCGCCTCCCCGGGCAGGACCGCCCCTGTGAGGGTGCGCGTCGCAGGAGGGGCGTGCGGCAGGCTCCGGGCGGCCACGACCGATTGCGGGCGGGGCTCAGCACACCACCCGTTGTGACCGGATCGTAGGATCGGTGAGCGGCGCGGTGGCTGACGTCCGCGGTCCGTGCGGTCCGTGCGGGACGATCGGTGCCGGGCAGGTGCCGGAAGGGGGGACGGAACCGTGTGGCCACGGGTGAACGGCATGCGGGCACTGGAACTCGGCACGGCCGGTGAGATGCGGGAGCGACTCAACGCTCTCGTCCTGGCCGGGAGGAAAACCGCCACCACCGGGCTGCTGGCCGAGTACGTCGAGGAGACGGAGGGCCTGGAGTTCGAGGGTGAGCGCCTGGCGCTTCTCGGGAACGACGGAGACCACGTCGCCACGATCGAGATCACCGGCGTCGGGCTGGCTCCCTTCGGCGGTGTCACGTGGGAACACGCCGCCGCCGAAGGAGAGGGCGACCGATCGCTGGACGAGTGGCGGACCGGACACAGGCGCTTCTGGGAAGGCGTCGGCACTCCCGTGGATGAGGACACGCCGCTGGTGTGCCTGCGGTTCCGGCTCGTCACGCCTTCCGGATGACCTGAGTCGGCTCAGCTCGCCGTGCGCGGGAAGGTGATCTCGACCCTGCGGTTCTTCTTGCGGCCGGCCTCCGTCGAGTTGTCGGCGATCGGGTACTGCTCGCCGTATCCGCGCACCTCGTAGGTGATGTTCGCGTCGCGCAACTGCTGGCCCAGGACGGCTTGTACGGCGTTGGCGCGCCGACGGGACAGGACGTCGCCGTGCGCGGACGAGCCCAGGTTGTCGGTGAAGCCGAAGACGCGGACCTTCGTCGCGTTCTGCGCCTTGATCTCGCCCGCGATCGTGACGATGCGGGCCTTCGCCTCCGCGCCGAGCTTCGCGCTGTCCTTGCCGAACAGGACCTCGGCCTGGAGCGCGAACGTCACGTCGGAGTTGGTGTCCTCGCGGCGTTCGTCGCCGCTTTGGTCTTCTACGACCTGCTTGATGTCCAGAACCTTCGGCTCAGCAAGGTTCGCCCCCTCCGGGAGCTTGAGGTCCGGGTCGTTGGGATCGATTTCTACGGGGGCTGAGGCCATGGCTTCGGTTCCTGGGGGAACGCTGGGGCCATCGTCAGCCGCGACAGTTGTGGCGCAGCAGAGGTTCATGGCGACCAGAAGAGTGGCGGCAGTGAGTGCCAAGGTGAGCCGAGGCGGCACCAGGTGCATACGCGTGTATGTCATGGCCGACCTCACCCAGAGATCTGGATGGTGCCGCTGGCGAACGTTGGCAATTGGAAAGTGACTTCGACTGTACCATCTGGTGGCGCGGGGAACTGCATGAAGACAGGAAGGCTATCCCCCGCTTTAACGGTCGAGAAACCAGCCGTGGTCAATGGTCGACCGTCTGTGTCGCGCAGTACGTAGTACCGCTTCTTGCTCTTTGAGTCGACCAGCGTGGCACCACCAAGCGATCGACCATTTCGCACGATCTCAGTCTCATTGCCACTCAGAGCTGCAGGGATTACAACGCTCTCGGCTCCATCGTTCTTCAGAGTGCCATTGACGGTGACGAACCCACCAGCGTCACGTTGTGCAGATGAGATCTGCAGAAGCAGTCCGTTCGATCCCCTCAGTTCCGTCAGAGGATCGTTCGTCTGGTTCTCTTGTGCGCTTGGGTCGGACCCGTTGCCCCGCGATGTCGATGACGAGACCTCCGGCTTCTTATCATCCTCTCCTCCACCACCGCAGGCGGCCACGCCTAGGGCCAGTCCGGTCACGACAGTCATCGCGGCCACCCCCCTACGGGCCTTCGTTGTGAACCGAATACTCATGCCTCTGCTTCCTTAGTCACTCGTCGTTCGCTTGTCAGTCGGCCAGGTTGACATCGAAGAGGTCTTCAGGTTTCGGGAGCAGCTCATCGGAGTCCTCCGGGTCCAGCTTCCACTCCCTCCCCTTACAGGTCAGCAGCGGCAGCTTTTCCTCTCCTGCTTCCTCCGTCAGAAGCTCAAACTCGCAGCGAGGCTCGATCACGGCAGTGGCCTTTTCCTGAGACTTCATTTTCTCCGTGCCGGGAATTATGGACTCCCCGACAGTGTCATTCGTTTCCACCACCACCGTGTAACCCAGCAATCCGTCCGGAAGGCAGCTCAGAACAACGGCATCATTCTGCGTCGCCAGTTGATCCGCCCTCCAGCACGACGGGGTGATCCCTTCCGTATTTCCGTTGAAGATGCCCTGCCATTTGGTCGGATCGAGGAGGCTCCGCACCCACGCGTCTGCGAGTTGATCCCGCCGCTCCTGGGCTGCCGCGAGCGCGGCCGCATCAGCGGCGGTTTGCGCGCTGTTTCGGTTCGCCGCAGCCTGGCCGACCGCGAAGTACGCGAGCGCAAGAAAGAGCAGGCCCCCCACCACCGTGATGTAGATGGGGAATGCCTGCCCTGCATCGCTGTACCCGCGTGGTCGCATCAGCCGCCGGTGACCCGCGCGATCTGTGTCGTGATCGCGTCGTAGATCGACTGGCCAAGGCTGGTACCCGTGATCGCCAGCACGATCGCCACGACCACCGCGATGATGCCCAGGTACTCCACTGCGGTCTGGCCCTTGTCGTTGCGGGCCGCGCGGGACTGGAGGTACCTGACCGCCGTGTTGATCCAGTTGCTCATGGTGTTCCCCTCCGGCTGACGCGGTGGCGGCCTGTCTCGTGGGGCCGCCTTCGGCATCCGCACCGTACGGGTGGGAGCCCCGTCCGCCGGAGGGCCCCAGGGCCCAATCCCGGGCCCAAGTGCGGGACCGGCTCCTCGTCGTCCTCGTCGTCCTCGTCGTCCTCGTCGTCCTCGTCGTCACCCGAGGTCACCCCACCCCTCGGCCCGGACCCGGTGCCGTGCCGAGCCACTTCGCCGCGGCCTCGGAACGGCTCGTGCTGTGGAGCTTCGCGAAGATGCGGTTGATGTGGTTCTTGACCGTCTTCTCGCTGATGAAGCACATGGCGGCGATCTGCCGGTTGGTCATGCCGGATGCGATGAGGTCCATGATCTCCGCCTCCCTCGCGCTGAGTCGGTACCTCGACCTGTCGGAAGCGGCCGGACGGCCGCCTGTCCAGCCAGACGTCGATCGTGCCACATCCGATTGCAGTTGCGAAAGGTTTTCCGCAGAAGTGGACGGGGACGGGACGTCGGAGGAGTAGAGTTCGTTTGATGCGGGGCCAGTTGTGCGTAAGGAGCCCAGCCCCTCCGGCAGTTTCCCGGAGGGGTGCGGACTCTGACGGAGTTGCGAGAGCAACGCTCCGGCCGCTGTGGGGGTGAAGTGGGGCCTGCCCTCTCCGATGTCGCGGATCGCCGCCACCAGTTGGTCCGCCGTGAACTCGCCGTGGACCAGGTAGCCGCCCGCTCCCCTGCGCAGGGCCTCCTGGACGATCTCCGACTCCCCGCTGTACGTCAGCATCACCACGGAAGCGATCCGCACCAGGTACGGGAGTGCCGAGAGGCCGTCCACACCGGGCATGCGGACGTCCAGGAGGACCACGTCGGGGCGGTGGGCGCGGGTCGCCTCGCAGGCCTCCCGGCCGTCGGCCGCCTCCGCCACCACCGTGATGCCCTCGCGGCCGGTGAGGAGGGCGGTCAGGCCGGCGCGGACCACCGGGTTGTCGTCCGCCACGACGACCCGGAGGGGGGCCGGCGGCGGAACGTGTGCGAAGGGGTGGGGCGGTGTCGTCATGGGGTGGCCTCCGTGGGGGTCGTCACGGCCGCCAGCGGGAGCTCCAGGCGGACCTCTGTGCCTCGGGTGTGGGCGCCCCGGCCGATGCGGATGCGGGCGCCGACCGAGGCCGCCCTCTCGACCATGCCGACCAGGCCGAAGTGACCGGAGCGGCGGAGCTGTTCGAGGTCGGTGCCGGGCGGGAGGCCGGTGCCGTCGTCGTACACGCTGATGCGGAGCAGGTCGCCGTGGACGCCGGCGTGGACGTCGACCCTGGCCGGTCGCGCGTGGCGGTGGGCGTTCTCCATGGCCTCCGAGACGATGGTGAGGAGCTGGCGGGCCACGGCGGGCGGGACGGGCGGGACCGCGCGTTCACCGGTGGGGCGGCAGGTCGCCGGGAGACCGGTGCGGGCGGAGAAGTCGCGGGTGCGGGAGGCCAGTTCCGCCAGGACGTCCGTGCCCCGGTCCGGGTCCGACTCCCTGCGCAGGTCGGCCAGGAGTTCGCGGGACTCGGCGGCGGCTCTGCGGGCCGAGCGGGCCACCAGTTCCGCCTGTCGCTTCACCAGGGCCGGGTCCGGGTGCGGGGCGTCCGCCGTGCCGGCCAGGCCGTCCGCGGCCAGGGCCACCCCGTGGAGGGTCTTGGCCACCGAGTCGTGCATCTCGCGGGCCAGACGGGCCCGTTCGGCGCCGACCGCCTCCGTGACGGCCAGGCGGGCCTGGACCGTGGTCAGGGCCCGGGTCGCCGTGCCCAGGCGGAGCATGAGGTTGCGGAGGCTGGAGCCGACCGCGCCGGCGATCACGCAGAGGCCGGGGAGGAGGAGTGATTCCGCCGGGTCCGTGTGCGGGTTGTCCAGGGCCGCGTGGACCAGGAGGAGGATCAGGCCCTGGAGGGAGGCGAAGACCGCCGCCCCGCGCCAGCCGTAGATCAGGCCCGCGAGGAGGGGGGTGCAGACGCTGACGTAGGCGAGGGTGGTGTCGGGACCCGCGGAGATGAGGAGCAGGGCTCCGAAGAGGGTGTCCGCCGCGAGGAGGGTGGGGTGGCGGAGGAGGAGGGGGCCGAAGCGTTCCCAGTCCCTGAAGAGGACGTAGGAGGCCATGAAGGTGGCCACCACGGCGAGGGCGACGAGGCGGGTGCTCCAGCCGGGGGCGGCGTTGAGGAGGGCGGAGGGGGTCGCCAGGGCGATCATCGCCAGGCGGAAGCCGAACGCCTGCCGGCACAGGGCTTGGAGGGCGTTGATCTGGATCTGGACGTCCGGCGCCGGTGCGGGTGCGGGTGGCCCCGGTGGGGGCCCGGCACCGTCGGCGGCGTTCCCGCCGTGCAACGGGCTGTCCGAGCCCCCCTCCTCAGGACCCGCCGCCGGTTCCCGGCCCGGGGGCGGCTCCGGGGTCGCCGAGGTCACCGGGACGTCCGGGGCGCCCGTCCTGGTGTGGGGCGGGAGGACCGTGCCCGTCGGCGGGGTGGTGATCTCCGAGGGTCCGGGCGCGCGGCGGAACGGCCCCGTGCGTTCCCCGCTCGTCGTCATCGCACCCCGCCCCCTGCCCTACTCGCCCGTGACCGCGCCGAAGTCGATGCCGGAGCCGAGGATCAGACCGGCGCCGAGGAGGATCATCGTGGCCGGGACCATGAACGTGGTGATCATCATGGTGGCCTTCGGGACCGCGCGGGCCGCCTTGCGGCGGGCGTTCTGCGCGTCCGTGCGGCGCATGTCCTTGGCCAGGGACACCAGCGTGTCCACGATCGGCGCGCCCAGTTCCTCGCCCTGCTGGAGCGCCGTGACGAACATCGCCACCTGTTCCGAGTCGTTGCGGCGGCGCAGTTCCGCGAACGCCTGCCTGCGGCTCATGCCCAGGTCCATCTGACGGAGCGTGATGCGCAGTTCGTCCGCCCACGGGCCCTCGTACTTCGACGACACCCGGTCCAGGGCCTGCCGGAAGCCCAGGCCCGCGCTCACCACCACCGCCAGCACGTCCAGGAAGTCCGGCAGCGTCCGCTCGATGACGTCCCTGCGGACGCGGATCGCCGACCAGATGCCCACCTCCGTCCAGAACGCGCCGAAGGCGAGGAGCAGCAGGGCCATGAGGAGCTGGCCGCGCATCAGGAAGGCCAGGAAGCCCACGACCCCCAGGAAGCCGTACACCGCGCGGCGGGCGGCGTAGCGGTCGAGGGTGAGGCCGCCGGGGTTGCCCGCCAGGTCGATCCTGCGGCGGTACCGGGCGACCTGCCTGGGGCCCATGAGGCGCAGCACGGCGGGCGCGTAGCGCATGCCCAGGCGGTCGACGAGGGAGTCGACCGCGCCCGTGCGGGTGGAGCCGACCTCCAGGGCCAGGGCCAGGTCGCCGGGGAGTTTCACCTCCGCCCGGTACATGCGGACACCGGCGAAGACGCCGTAGACGGCGAGGCCCATCAGGAGGGCGAGCAGAAGTGCCATGTCGGTCGGTCCTCCTCGCCGCTCAGACGTCGATGCGGGACAGGCGGCGGATGAGGACGAAGCCGATGGCGTACAGACCGAACGCGACGATCACCGCGGCCTGTCCGGCCGGGGAGCCGGTCATGCGCTCCAGGGCTCCGTCCTTCACCCCGTTCATCAGGAACAGCGAGCCGACGCCGAGGACGGGCACGGCGTACGACGTCATGCTGACCTGGGAGAGCTGGGTGCGGACCTCGCGCCGGGTCTCCTTGCGCTCCTCCAGCGTCTCGGTCAGGTTCCGCAGGGCGCTCACCACCTGGCCGCCCGCCCGGTTGGACAGCACCAGGGTGGTGACCAGGACGACCAGCTCGCGGGACGGGAGGCGGTCGGCGAGTTCGCCGAGGGCGTCGTCCATCGACGCGCCCACCGCCAGCTGGTTGGCCACCTTGGCCAGTTCCTCGCCGGCCGGGGCCTCCAGCTCCTCCGCCGCCATGCCGACGGCCGTGCGCAGGGCGAGGCCCGCCTGGGTGGCGTTGGCGAGGATGCGGGCCAGTTCCGGGAGCTGGTTGATGAACTTCTCGATGCGTTTCTGCCGCTGCCAGGTGAGGAACTGCAGCGCCGCCCCGATGCCGAGCAGGCCGGCGATCGGCCCGAAGAAGGGGGCGAGGGTCGCCTGGCCGACGAGCCACAGGCCGGCGACCGTGGCGAGCATGCAGGCGAAGAACTCGCCGGGGGTGATGTCCAGTCCGGTGGCCAGCAGACGCAGTTCGAGCTTCCTGCCGAGTCCGGTGCGGCGCAGGCGACGGTCCAGGCCGGGGAAGTGGCGGCGGCGGCCGGCGGCGGGGATCCGGCCGGTGGCCGACAGCCGGTCCACCAGCGCCTGCCGCTGTGCCCTGCCGGTGGCGTACGCGTGCACGCCGACGACCGCGAGGACGCAGGTCAGCAGCGTGATGCCGGTGGTCAGCGTGATCAGGTTCTGCAGCTCCATGGGGGCGGTTCCTACCTGGCTTCTCGGGTGGCGAGCTGGTCGTAGGACTGGGCGACGCCGAACGCCTGGGGGACGGGCTGGCTCGCCATGTAGAGGCGGTCGGCGGTGCGGCGCGGGAGGGGGTAGTGCTCGTAGACGCCGTGGACGCGGCCGTCGGCGGTCATCGGCCGGGCGTGGAAGCGGGCGACCGTGGCCAGCCGGTACGGCTCCGAGCCGTGGCTCTCCAGCAGGGCGACCTCGGTGATGCGGCGGGCGCCGTCGGCGAAGCGGGTGAGCTGGACGATGACGTCGACGGCGCTGTTGATCTGGTCGTGGAGCGCGACGAAGGGGATCTCCACGTCGGACATGGAGGCGAGGGTCTGCAGGCGCGTCAGGGCGTCCTCGGCGCTGTTGGCGTGGACGGTGGCGAGGGAGCCGTCGTGGCCCGTCGACATGGCCTGGAGCATGTCCAGGGACTCGCCGCCGCGGACCTCACCGACGACGATGCGGTCGGGGCGCATGCGGAGCGAGTTGCGGACCAGGTCGCGGATGGTGACCCTGCCCTTGCCCTCGACGTTCGGCGGGCGGGACTCCAGGCGGATGACGTGCGGCTGCTGGAGCTGCAGTTCGGCGGAGTCCTCGATGGTGATGATGCGTTCCCGTTCGGGGATCAGGCCGGAGAGGGCGTTCAGCAGGGTCGTCTTCCCGGTGCCGGTCGCGCCCGAGACGATGACGTTGAAGCGGGCCTGCACCAGGCCGGCCAGCAGGTAGAGCGTGGGCTCGTCCAGCGAGCCGAGGCCGATCAGCTCCTGGAGGGTGAAGGAGCGGGGGAAGCGGCGGATGGTGAGGGTCGCGCCGGTCAGGGAGAGCGGCGGGATGATGACGTTGACGCGCTCGCCGGAGGGGAGGCGGGCGTCGACCATGGGGTTCGACTCGTCGACGCGGCGGTTGACCGTGGAGACGATGCGTTCGATCGTCTGCATCAGCTGGTCGGCGGAGGCGAAGCGGAGCGGGAGCTGTTCGACCCGGCCGCCGCGCTCCACGAAGATCGCGTCGGGTCCGTTCACCATGATCTCGGTGATGGACGCGTCCTCCAGCAGGGGCTCCAGGATGCCGAGCCCCAGTGCCTCGTCGACGACCCTGCGGATCAGCTGGGAGCGCTCGACGGTCGACAGGACGGGGCCCTCGCGGCTGATGATGTGGCCGAGGACGCGTTCCAGCCGGGCCCGGCGCTCGGCCGCGGCCAGCGAACTCATCTCCGCGAGGTCGATCTCCTCCAGGAGCTTGGCGCGGTAGGAGGCGACCAGGCGGCCGTCCTCGCCCCGGCCGGCCGTCTCCTCGGGGGAGTTGATGCGTGCCCGCAGGCTCATGTCGCTCGCTCCTCAGTGGTCTCGCGGCATCGTGGCGGACTTGCGGACGGGGTCGAAGTCCCAGCCGGGGACGATCGACGGGATGCGGATCGTGGCGGTGACGGTGACCTCGTCGCCGCCCTCCGCCACCGCGCAGGCGGTGCGCCCGGCCAGCCAGTCGCTGACCGCCGCCGTGCAGGCCGGCCCGGCGGCCCGGTCGAGCGAGGCGCTGCGCGCCCCCGCGCGGGCCGCCGTGCCGGCCTGCTGGGCGGTGTAGGCGACCAGGCCGAGCTGCACGGCGGCCAGGGCGACGACGAGCAGCACCGGGAGGAAGCCGAGGTACTCGAGGGCGACCTGGCCGCGGTCGCGGGGTCGACGTGCGTACGGCGCGTGAGGCGTGGACGGCGCGTGAGGCATGTCAGTCCCGCTCCTCCTCGACCGCGCCCGCGTGCCCCTCGACGTCGAGGGGGAGGGAGACGGTGCCGGGGAAGAGGAGGGGGACGCCGATCCTCACGTCGGCGGTGACGAAGCCTCCCGAGGTCGTGCAGTTCACGGTCGCTCCCCCCGCCCACGCTCCCGACAGCTTGTCCAGCCCGGCCGCCCGGCAGGCGCCCTGGCGCGCGCCCGGTGCCGCCGCCGTGGCCGCCCGTACGGCCTCGTCCGCAGCATTCCCCGCGAGCGTGAACGCGTACCCCACCAGGACGAGCTGCCACAGCACCACCAGCGTCACGAGGATCGTGGGGGTCATGCCGAGGAACTCGATGGTCACCTGGCCCCGGTCGTCCGGCCGCCGTGCCGCCGTCGTCGTCATCGCCTCATCCCCCCGAGTCCCTGCGCCGCCGGAAGCTCACCGACCCGCGGTCGCCGCGCGGCCGGCCCGCCTTCCGCTCGCCCTGTGCCGCCTTGACCAGGCCGAGCTCGCCGGCCAGGCCCCACAGGGCCTGCTTCACGGCGCTCCTGTTCTCCAGTTCGTGGACCCGGCCGGCGTCCACGACGGCCTGGAGTTCCTTGAAGTGGGCGGGGATCACGGTGGCCGCGACGACGGTGCCGGTGATCCTCCGGATGAGCGGGGGCTGGATCTCCGTGGACCGGGTGTGGCGGTTGACGACCACGGTGGTCTCCTCGGCCTTGCGGATCTGCAGCCGGTCCCACATCCGCACCGCCCGCTTGGCGCCCCGCACGGCGACGACGTCGGGGGTGGTGACCAGCAGGGCGGTGTCGGCCATCTCCACGGCCGCCGCGCCGGCGCCGCCGAGCTGGGCACCGCAGTCGATGACGACGACCTCGTAGCGGGAGCGCAGGGCGCTGACGATCTGGCGGGCGGCGCGGTCGGTGACGTCCTCGCCGCGCTCGCCCTCGCCGGGGGCGAGCAGCAGGGCGAGGCCGGTGTCGTGGCGGAAGACGGCGTCGGCGAGGACCCGCGGGGAGATGTCGGTGATGGCGGCGAGGTCGACGACGGAGCGGCGGAACTGGACGTCCAGGTAGGCGGCGACGTCGCCGGTCTGGAGGTCCATGTCGACGAGGGCGGTGGTGCGGCCGGAGGCCTGGGCGGCGAGGGCGAGCTGGACGGCGGTCAGGGTCGCGCCGACGCCGCCCTTGGCGCCGCTGACGGTGACGACGGTGCCCCCGGAGCCGGTGAACACGTCGCCGCCGGAGCCGAGGTGGCGTCGTACGCCGACGGACCACTGGGCGACGGCCTGGACGCGGGAGGCGAGTTCCTCGTAGCCGAGCGGGAGGGCGACCAGGCCGCGGGCGCCGTAGTCCATGGCGGCCTGGAAGAGGCCGGGGCTCGCGTCGGAGGTGACGAGGATGACGCCGACGGCGGGGAAGCGCAGGGCGACCTCGCGGATCAGCTCCAGGGCGGGGACGGGGCCGATCCGCTCGTGCACGACCACCACCTCGGGCAGTTCGTCGACGGACTCGGCGGCCAGCCGGGCGAGGGTGTCGACGAGCTGGGTGGAGTCGGCCACCGGGGCGACCGGTTCGGCGTCCGGGAGCTGGCTGAGCAGTGTGGTGAGGGACCGGACCGCGTCCGCGTCGCCGACTGCCGGGAGGATCCTCGTGGGCATGCGGGCCTCTCACTTGTCCTTCGCGAGTTCGTACGTCCGCTGCGATTCCGGGACGGTGCCGTCGGTTCCGGGGGCGACCAGGGCGAGGCGGACCCGCTGGGCGAACGACTCGGCGTAGGTGATGCGCTGGGCGTCGACGGCGGACAGCGCGAAGGTGATCGGGACGGCGTCGGTGGGCTCCCGGCCGCGGTCGTCCTCGTCGGGCCGGAGGGCGGTGAGCTTTCCGACGTCGAGGACCTTGGCGTTGGTCACGATGATCCGGGACTGGTCGGGGTCGCCCTCGCGCTCGCCCTCGAAGGTGGCGTAGACGTTGACCGAGGAGCCCGGTGTGATCTTGCCGGCGACACCGGTCGCCGCGTCGATCATGATGGCGACCTCCTGCTGTCCCGGCCGCAGGGCGGGCCGGTCCACGATCATGTCGCTCTGCAGCAGGGAGCCCTCCCGCAGATCGGTCACGGCGATCTTTCCCCGGATCTCGTCCAGGTCGGTGACGGCGTTCTTCGACAGCCACCGCTCGGGCATCTCGATCTTCTCGAACTGGCCCGTGCTGAGGGGGGTGTAGGGCGCCACGTTCGTCCTCAGCCGGTACGCGGCGACCTCGGGGCCGACCTTGGACTCCACGTCGCTGATGACGGAGAGCACGCCGGCGAACGCGCCCAGGGCGCACAGGACCGACAGGAGCAGGAGTATCACGCCGCGGCGCTGACGGGAGTTCATGAACCGGGCAACCTCATCGGGGATATCGGTCGAGCGGACTCGGGCGGGGGCGGGCTGGGTCGTGGGGCGGGGCGGACGGGGTCAGACGCCGCGGGTGAGGGCCGGGGTGTCCTCGGGAGCGGGTGGTACGGCCGAACAGAACACGCACCGGTCGCCGATGACGTCGATGCCGCACCAGTGGCAGACGCCGCGCCGTACGGAGGTGACCAGCTGGTACAGGACGGACAGGTCGGGCAGGTAGGTGCAGAACTCGACGAGTCTGCCGGTCCCCCACCAGCCCGGGGACTCGGCGGGCAGCGGTGTCTCGCGCAGGCCCTGGACCTTCCAGGAGGGGGCCAGGGCGGTGGTGACCCAGTCGGACTGGAGCTGGCCCCTGGCGACGAGCATCCAGGTGCCGAACTCGGGGCCGGGGAGGGTGGCGTCGGGGCCGAGGCGGACCAGGTGCGGCTGCGGGTGGGCGAGCACGGCGAACTGGCTGCCGGGCATCCAGGACCTGGCGTGCTGCTTCAGGTCGACGGGGACGCGGTCGAGGCGGGCGACGGAGCCGAGCAGGGCTCCGGAGTGGATGTAGTGGATCAGTAATCGGCCGGCGGAGGCGAGGACGCCGGGGCTGAGGTCGCAGGAGGCGAGCTGCCGCAACTGGCGGGCCAGGACGGCCAGCCCGAGGGGCGGCAGGTCGGGACGGAAGAGGGCGATCCGGTCGCTCTCCAGCAGGGAGCGCAGGGTGTGCAGGCGCCGCTGGACGGCGGTGGGGGCGGCCCGGGAGCAGACCACGATGACGTGCCCGTGGTGCTCGACGAGCCTCTGCAGCTCGGTCAGGACCTGTTCGAGCGGGCGGGTGTCGACGTCCCGCAGCACGGCGGCGGGCAGGGTTCGTTCGTCCTGGGCCGGCAGCGCCATGTCGGCGCCGGTCACGGCGATGGCGGTTGGCACGCGCTGTTCCCCGTTCTCCCCAGGCCCCTCGGCCCGTCGGGCGTCACTCCGACACACCCTGGCGACTTCACTGCGTGACTACGTCAGCACTGTATCCACGGGTCTGTGGCCGGAGAACAGCCTTTGTGCAGCCGAACGGCAACTACCGGGGCACAAGATGCGCCAAAACGGGACACGTCCAGCATCTCGCCGGTCCCGATCGAGCCCCGGAGGTGTGGATCCCGTGCACCGCCTTGACGCCGGACGACGGCCCGGGGCCGGCCCGCCGGTCGATTTCGGTCTGGACCTATTGACAACGAGATTGGTCTGGACCAACTTGTGCTGCACACGGTGGCCACCGTCGCCCGCACTTCCTCCCCACCCCTCTCCCCCACCGGAGGCCCCAGTGGACCGCGCACCAGGAACGGCCGTTCGCCGCAGACGACTCCGGGCCGGAGTCCTCGTCTGCGCCCTCGCCCTCGCCCTTCCCCTCGCCGGCGCCGGCCCGGCGTCCGCGGCGGACGTCAACAACGTCAGGAACGCCGGTTTCGAGGCGGGCCTGGGCGACTGGACCTGTTCGGCGAACAGCGGCACGACCGTCTCCTCCCCGGTGCACGGCGGCACGGCCGCGCTCAGGGCCACGCCCGCCGGGCAGGACAACGCCCGCTGCACCCAGACCGTCGCGGTGAGGCCGAACTCCACGTACCGGCTGACCGGCTGGGTGCGGGGCGGGTACGCCTACCTGGGCGTGAACGGCACCGGTACCACGGACGTGTCCACCTGGACCCCGGACTCCGGCAGCTGGAAGCAGCTGTCGACGAGCTTCACCACCGGCTCCTCCACCACCTCGGTGACGGTCTACACCCACGGCTGGTACGGCCAGGCCGCCTACTACGCGGACGACCTGTCGGTGTTCGGGCCCGACGGGGGCGGCGGCGGTGAGGAGGAGCCCGAGGTGCCGGGCACGCCGGGTGGTCTCGGCGTCTCCGGCACGACGTCCTCGTCGGTGTCGCTGGCCTGGAACGCGGTGTCGGGGGCGACCGGGTACACCGTCTACCGCGACGGCACGAAGGTGACGGCCGTGTCGGGCACGTCGGCGACGGTGACCGGCCTCGCGGCCGACACCTCGTACTCCTTCCAGGTCGCCGCGGTCAACGCGGCGGGCGAGTCGCCGAAGTCGGCGGCGGTGACCGCCCGCACGAAGCAGAAGGACGGCGGCGGAAGCGGTGACCTGCCCGAGCACGCCGTGACCGGCTACTGGCAGAACTTCGACAACGGCGCGGCGGTGCAGCGCCTCTCGGACGTGCAGAACGCCTACGACATCATCGCGGTCGCCTTCGCGGACGCGACCGGCACACCGGGCGCCGTCACCTTCAACCTGGACTCGGCGGGCCTGAACGGTTACACCGTGGCCCAGTTCAAGGCGGACGTCCGGACCAAGCAGGCGGCCGGGAAGAAGGTCATCATCTCGGTCGGCGGCGAGAAGGGCACCGTCTCGGTGAACGACTCCGCCTCCGCGGCGAACTTCGCGAACTCGGTGTACGCGCTGATGCAGGAGTACGGCTTCGACGGCGTCGACATCGACCTGGAGAACGGCCTCAACCCGACCTACATGACGCAGGCCCTGCGCGCCCTGTCGGCGAAGGCGGGCCCGGACATGATCCTGACGATGGCGCCGCAGACCATCGACATGCAGTCGACGTCCGGCTCGTACTTCCGCACCGCGCTGAACGTGAAGGACATCCTCACGGTCGTCAACATGCAGTACTACAACAGCGGTTCCATGCTGGGCTGTGACGGCAAGGTCTACAGCCAGGGCACGGTGGACTTCCTCACCGCGCTCGCCTGCATCCAGCTGGAGGGCGGTCTCGACCCGTCCCAGGTGGGTCTGGGCCTGCCCGCCTCGACGCGGGGCGCGGGCAGCGGCTACGTCTCCCCGTCGGTGGTGAACAACGCCCTGGACTGCCTCACCAGGGGCACCGGCTGCGGCTCCTTCAAGCCGTCGCGGACGTACCCGTCCCTGCGGGGGGCGATGACCTGGTCCACCAACTGGGACGCCACGGCGGGCAACGCCTGGTCCAACGCGGTGGGTCCGCACGTCCACGCGCTTCCGTGACCGGTCCCGCGCGGACGGACGCCAGCCCCGCCCCCGCCCACGTGATCGTGGGCGGGGGCGGGGGCGTGCGGCGTCAGAAGAACTCCGACCAGGGCTGGTCCCAGGCCTGCTTGACGCACAGCACCAGGAACAGCAGGCCGGCGACGGCGAGCATGGCGTTGCTGAGCGGGCCGTTGCGCCATTCCCGGGGAGTGCGGCTCGAGTTGAGGAGCCACATCAGGGTGAGGGCGAGGAAGGGCATGAAGGCGGCGCCCAGGACGCCGTAGACGATGATCAGGCGGAAGGGCTCGTCCTGGAAGAGCAGGATCATGGGCGGGAAGGTGAGCCAGAGCAGATAGGCGCGGAAGGCCCAGGAGCGTTCGCGGCGCCCGGAGGCCAGCTCGTCGCCCCGCGCCTCGCGCTCGCCGCGTTGCCGGGCCAGGAAGTCGGCGAACATCAGGCTCACGCCGTGCCAGACACCGATCAGGGAGGTGAAGGAGGTGGCGAAGAAGCCGATCAGGAAGAGCGTGCCGGTGGCCGTGCCGTACTCCCGCTCCAGGACGTCACCGAGCTGGATCAGTCCCTTGTCGCCGCTCGCGATCGCGATGTTCGCCGAGTGCAGCAGCTCGGCGCCGACGAACAGCATCGCGATGACGAAGACGCCGGTGGTGGCGTAGGCGACCCGGTTGTCCAGCCGCATGACCCTCATCCAGCCGGTGTCCGTCCAGCCCTTGGCGTTGACCCAGTAGCCGTACGCCGCCAGCGTGATGGTGCCGCCCACGCCGCCGATCAGCCCGAGGGTGTTGAGCACCGAGTCCTCCTCGTCCGGGAGGACCGGGAGGAGACCGGCGAAGGCGTCGCCGAGGTTCGGGGTCACGCGGACCGCCAGGTAGACGGTGACGACGAACATGACGCCCACCAGGACCGTCATGACCTTCTCGAAGACGCTGTACTTGTTGAACCAGACGAAGGTCAGGCCGACCAGGCCGCAGGCGATGCCCCACCACTCGAGGCCCATCACGTCCGGGAAGAGGGCCTGCAGCGGCAGGGCGCTGGACGACATCGCCGCCGCGCCGTAGACGAAGCCCCAGACCACGGCGTAGACCGCGAAGAACCAGGTGGTCCAGCGGCCGAGGCTCGCCCAGCCGTCGAAGAGGGTGCGCCCGGTGGACAGGTGCCACCGGCCGCAGGCCTCCGCGAGGGAGATCTTCACCAGGCAGCCGACGATCGCGGCCCACAGCAGGGTGTAGCCGAAGTTGCCGCCCGCGATGAGGGTGGCGACGAGGTCGCCGGCGCCGACACCGGTCGCGGCGACGACGATGCCGGGACCGATGTGGCGCCAACCCGACCTGCGGGGAGCCGGACCGGCCCCGGAACCGCGTGGTGCGCCGACGTCTTGGGTGTTGCCCGTGGTGTCCGCCATGGGGGTCAAGAAAGCCGATGACCGCCGGTCGGACAAGAGGGCGTGCGGGGACCTCCACGCGATGCGCCCGGTCGGGCGACGGGCCGGAACCCCTACCTTGACCGGGTCATGCCATTCCATGACGATGTCGGCACCGCACCACGTACGTCGCCATGAACAACCCCACCTCCCACAAGGAGACTTCATGCGACTCCGCATCCGCGGCAGACGGCGCTCCGCCGCGCTCGCCCCCCTCCTCGCCCTCGCCCTCGCGGCACCGCTGTCACTGACGGCGGCCCCGGCCGGCGCGGACGGCGCCGACCGCCCCGCGCCCTCGGCCGGGGACGTGCGCCAGTACGAGATCCACCAGCACACGACTCCCGTGACCCGTACGGCGATCCAGCGCTCCGGCGTCACCGTGGACGAGGCCGACGAGGAGACCGTGGTGGTCTCCGGACGGGCGGACCAGATCCGGACACTGCGGCGGCAGGGGTACGAGGTCACCCCCCTGGGATCCGCTCCCGACCGTTCCTCCGCCGCCGACGGGCTGCGGCTGTTCGACTTCCCCTCGGCCGACTCCCGCTACCACAACTACGCCGAGATGAACGCGGAGATCGACCAGCGGCTGGCGGCGTACCCGAACATCATGAGCAAGCGGGTGATCGGCAGGTCCTACCAGGGCCGGGACATCGTCGCCGTCAAGGTCAGCGACAACGTGGCGGCCGACGAGAGCGAGCCCGAGGTCCTCTTCACCCACCACCAGCACGCCCGCGAGCACCTCACCGTGGAGATGGCCCTGTACCTGCTGCGCGAGCTCGGCGCGGGATACGGCAGCGACTCCCGGATCACCAGCATGGTCAACGGCCGGGAGATCTGGATCGTCCCCGACCTCAACCCGGACGGCGGCGAGTACGACATCGCCTCCGGCTCCTACCGCTCCTGGCGCAAGAACCGCCAGCCGAACTCCGGTTCTTCGTACGTCGGCACCGACCTGAACCGCAACTGGGACTACCGCTGGGGCTGCTGCGGCGGCTCGTCGAGCTCCAAGTCCTCCGAGACGTACCGGGGTTCCGCCCCGGAGTCCGCGACCGAGGTGAAGGTCGTGGCGGACTTCGTGCGCAGCCGGGTCGTCGGCGGGGTGCAGCAGATCAAGGCCGGCGTCGACTTCCACACCTACAGCGAGCTGGTGCTGTGGCCGTTCGGCTACACCTACTCCGACACCACGACCGGCATGACGGCCGACGACCAGGCCGCGTTCAAGGCGGTCGGCCAGAAGATGGCGGCCAGCAACGGCTACACGCCCCAGCAGTCCAGCGACCTGTACATCACGGACGGGTCGATCGACGACTACCTGTGGGGCGCGCACAGGATCTTCGGCTACACCTTCGAGATGTACCCGCGGTCCGGCTCCGGGGGCGGCTTCTACCCGCCCGACGAGGTCATCGAGCGGGAGACGTCCCGCAACCGGGACGCCGTCCTGCAGCTCCTGGAGAACGCGGACTGCATGTACCGCTCCATCGGCAAGGCGGCGCAGTACTGCGGTTAGCGCGTCCCCTCACTTCCCGGCGTCGTCCCCGGTGTCCTCCGTCGCGGCCCCGGTCCGCTCCGCGTCCTCCCCGGACGCCTCCGCGGAGCCGTCGGCGCCCTCCTCGAAGTACTCGTCCAGGACCGCGTCCAGCGCGGTGTCCCACTCGGCGAACCGGCTCCTGGACGGGGCTTCGACCTCCAGGGGGTACCAACGGCGGTCGGGGGTGTGGACGGTGACCGTCCAGCGCTTGCCGAAGCGGGCGGTCTCCGTCTCCACCGCGCCGATCTCGTCCCACCGGAACTCGCACTCCTGGTCGTCCAGGCGCAGGCGTACGCCGCTGTGGTCGGCGACGATCCGGGCGCGGCGGTCGGACGCCTCGAAGACCGGGCCGTCGGGAACCTCGTCGGCCTCGGGGGCGGGCTCCGCCCCGGCCTCGGCTTCCGGCTCCGGGGCGGCGTCCTCCTCCGGGACCGCGTCCTCCGGCTCCGGCTTCGCGTCCTCCTCCCGGCCGGACGCGGGCGAGGTGAGCCCGGGGACGAATGCCGGGTCGAATCCGGCGCCTTCCAGGGGCTGGCTGCTCGAACCTATGCGCTGCTCCACACCGCAGGAGTATGGTCGATAAACCTGTGCCGGACACAGTCAGCCCCCAACTTCGTTATCGGACGCCTACACGGGCGCCACGGCTCACACGACGAGGCTGAGCGCGGCGGCGACCGCGAAACCGGCCACGGACAGCACGCTCTCCAGCACCGTCCACGACTTGAGCGTGTCCCGCTCGCTGATGCCGAAGTACTTGGCGACCATCCAGAAGCCTCCGTCGTTGACGTGCGAGGCGAAGATCGAGCCCGCCGAGACGGCCATGATGACCAGCGCGACGAACGCCTGCGAGTGGTCGCCCTCCGCGAGCAGCGGGGCCACGATGCCCGCCGTCGTCACGATCGCCACGGTCGCCGAGCCCTGTGCGACCCGCAGCACCACGGAGATCAGGTAGGACAGGACGATCACCGGGAGGCCGACGCCGTTGAAGGTGTCGGACAGCGCCTGGGCGACGCCGCTGGCCTTGAGGACGGCGCCGAAGACACCGCCCGCGCCGACCACCAGCAGGATGTTGCCGACCGGCTTGAGGGAGGACGTGGAGACGGTCTCCAGGGACGTGCGGGACCAGCCGCGCCGGATGCCCAGCAGGTAGTACGCCAGGAACAGGGCGAGGGTGAGGGCCACGAAGGGGTGGCCGAAGAACTCGACGACCGAGCGGAGGGTGGAGGGGTCCAGCGCGATCGAGGAGAAGGTCGCCGCGAGGATCAGCAGGAGCGGCGTACCGATGATGCCGAGGACCGTGCCGAGCGGCACCGGCGCCTCCCTCGGCTCGATCCCGCCGGCGCGCTGCTCGGCGACGACGGCGTCCCTGGCCTCCTGGGCGGCCTCGACCATGTCCTGCGGCACGGGGACGAAGATCCGCCTGCCGATCCAGGCGGAGTAGGCCCAGGCGGCGGCGACGGCCGGCAGACCGCAGACGACGCCCATCAGGATGACCCAGCCCAGGTCCACGTGGAGCAGTCCGGCGGCGGCCACCGGGCCCGGGTGCGGGGGCAGGAAGGCGTGGGTGACGGACAGGCCGGCGAGGAGGGGGAGGCAGTAGAGGAGGATCGACCTGCCGGAGCGTTTGGCGGCGGCGTACACGATCGGCGCGAGGACGAAGATGCCGACGTCGAAGAAGACCGGGATGCCGAAGATCAGACCGGTGAGGCCCATCGCGAGGGGCGCCCGCTTCTCGCCGAACAGGCCGAGCAGCCGGCCCGCCAGCACCTCCGCGCCGCCGCTGACCTCCAGGATCGCGCCGAGCATGGTGCCCAGGCCGATGATGATCGCGACATGGCCGAGGATGCCGCCCATCCCGGACTCGAGGGTGGACACCGCGTCCGAGCGCTGGACCGTGCCGAAGAGTTCGGTGACCGACAGGCCCGCCATCAGGCCGACGGCTATGGAGACGGCGAGCAGCGCGACGAAGGGCTGGAGCCGGACCTTGATGATCAGGAAGAGGAGGAGCGCGATGCCGAGGGCGGCGACGGTCAGCAGGCCCGCCGTGCCGTCGAGGAGGAGGAGCAGTCCTCCGGTGTGCGGGGGCGCCTCCGCGGCTGCGGGGGCGGCGAGCGGGAGGGACGGACGGAACATGCGGGGGTCCTCTGGGTAAGGGCATGGGGCTTTCGGGCAGGGGGGACCGCGGCACGGCGTCCCGGGGGTGCGGGACGCCGTGCCGTGACGACGTACGGCGTGCGGGTGGGGGGGAGGCGCGGGTCAGCCGAGGACGGCGAGCGCGTCGATCTCGATGAGGAGGCCGGCGGGGAGACCGACGTAGACGGTCGTGCGGGCGGCGGGCGGCTGGGTGAGGCCCTGCTCCTCGAAGTAGGCGTTGTAGATCTCGTTCATCTCCGCGAAGTGGTCCACGTCGGTGAGGTAGACGCGGATCATCATCACGTCGTCCCAGCCCGCGCCGCCCTCCTCGAGGATCGCCTTGACGTTGGCGAGGGTCTGGAGGGTCTGCTCGCGCAGGGTCGGACCGGCGGGCGTGGGGGCCCTGCCCTCCTCGGCGGGCAGGAACCCGACCTGGCCGGCGACCTGGAGGATGTTGCCCTTGCGGACGCCGTGGGAGAACTTCGCGGGCGGGGTGGTGTGGGTGGCGGGGGTCAGCGCGACTTTCTCGGTCATGCGGGTGTTTCCTTCACTGGGGTTCTGCCGGGGTCCGGCCGGAGTACTCGCCGCTGATCGCGTCCGCCGTGCGGCGCACCAGCGGGAGCAGGGTGAGGAGTTCGTCGGCGGTGACGACGACGTTCGGCGCGGAGACCGACATCGCGGCGACCACCCGGCCGTCGGCGCCGCGGATCGGCGCGGCGACGCAGTTGATGGACTCCTCGTGGCCGCCGAGGTCGGTGGCCCAGCCCTGTTCGCGCACCGTGGCCAGTTCCTGGAGGAACGCGGCGGCGTGGGGTGTCGAACGGGGCGTGTACATGGGGTAGTCGAGCTTCTCCGCGAGGGCGCGGCGCTCGTGTTCGGGCAGGTCGGCGAGGAGGAGTTTGGCCACGGCCGCGACGGTGACGGCGACGGGCTTGCCGATCCGTGAGTACATGCGCACCGGGTAGCGGCTCTCCACCTTGTCGATGTAGAGGACCTCGTTCTCCTCGTGCACGGCGAGGTGGACGGTGTGTCCGCACTGCTCGTTGAGGCGTACCAGGTGGGCGTGGGCGATCTCGCGGACGTCGAGGTTCTCCATCGCCTCCTGGGCGAGGGCGAAGAGGCGGGCGCCGAGGCGGTAGCGCTGGTCGGACTGGCGGTAGACCAGGCCGTGCTCGTGGAGGGTGCGCAGGAGGCGCAGCGCGGTGGACTTGTGCACGCCCAGGCGGTCGGCGACCCGGCCGAGGTCGGCGGGGCCCTCCGCGAGCAGCGGGAGGATGCTCAGGGCGCGGTCTACGGTCTGGCTCATGGGGTGCGTGCCTCCTCGTCGGCCTCTTCGTCGGCTCGGGTCCAGCCGGGGCCGAGTCGCAGTCTCCCCCACGCGGTGTCGTCGAGGGCGGCGAGGCGGTCGGCGTGGGCGCGGGCCGGGGGCGCGGCGAGGTCGCCGGGGGCGGTGAGGACGGCTGCCGCCGTCAGGTGGCCGTGCCGGAGGCGGTCGCGCACGGGCAGGCCCCGGAGGGTCGCCGAGAGGAAGCCGGCGGCGAAGGCGTCGCCGGCGCCGACGGCGGCGACGACGTCGACGTTCAGGGCGCGCACGAAGGTCGCGGTGCCGTCCGCGTCCCCGCACGGGAGGCCGCGGGTGTCCTTGTCGAAGGCGACCGCTCCGCCCCTGCCCTGCTTGACGACCACGATCTCCGGTTCGGGCAGCGCCTGCCGGACGGCACGGGCACCGTGCAGCCCCCACGCCTCGCGCGCCTCGTCGTCCCCGACGAAGACGACGTCCGCCCCGCGCGCCAGCTCCAGCAGGACCTCCGGGCCGTGGGGGCCGCGCCACAGGGACGGGCGGTGGTTGACGTCGAAGGAGACCAGGGGGCGGCCGGGGCGGGGGGCGGTCAGTTCCCGCAGCAGGTCCAGGCAGCCGGAGGAGAGCGCGGCCGTGATGCCGGACAGGTGCAGGACGCGTCCGGCGCGTACGGCGTCCAGGTCCACGTCGGCCGGGGTCATCGCGGAGGCCGCCGAGCCCGCCCGGTAGTAGGCGACCTCGTGGGCGTCCGTGGCGCGGTCGCCGGCCGTGCGGAAGTAGACGCCGGTCGGGCGGGCCGGGTCGCGGCGGACGTGTGCCACGTCCACCCCGTGTCCGCCGATCGTCTCGACGAGGTGGTCGCCGAAGCCGTCGGCGCCGACGGCGCTGACCCACCGGGTGGTGTGCCCGGCGGCCGCGAGCACGCACGCCACGTTGGACTCCGCACCGCCGATGCCCCG
This sequence comes from Streptomyces sp. NPDC126497, assembly GCF_040302425.1. Taxonomy (NCBI): domain Bacteria; kingdom Bacillati; phylum Actinomycetota; class Actinomycetes; order Kitasatosporales; family Streptomycetaceae; genus Streptomyces; species Streptomyces sp. NPDC126497. Next base: position 10,310 of record NZ_JBEORT010000053.1, on the reverse strand, counting down.
GTCGAAGGAGGGGACGTCGGCGAGGCGGCCCGGCCGGGAGGGCAGGAACGTCACCATGGACTCGCCGAGCGCGACGACGTCCACGACGTCGGGGGCGTTGCGGGGGCCGGTGGCGGTCACGATGACGGGGCTCCTCGTCGGCTGCGGGGCGGGGCGGTGTCCGTTGACCCCGCGTGGCCGAGATGTTAGACAGCGGTAAGCGATATACGCAACGCGTGTTGCAATATGTGCAACGCGGCTGACCAGGGAGGCTTTGATGGCCCTCGACGCTCTCACCCACCTCGCCGAGGAACGGGTCGACCACCGCTTCAAGGGCCTCCCGCCGGACGCCGCGGGGCTGACCGTCGGCGAGCTGGCCGCCCAGCGCCGCAACCTCTTCACCGACGGCTTCACCACCCCCGTGCTCGCGCTCTCCGCGGAGCGCCTGGAGCACAACCTGAAGCTGATGGAGACGTACGCCGCCCGGCACGGGCTCGCCTTCGCCCCGCACGGCAAGACGTCCATGGCCCCGCAGCTCTTCCACCGCCAGATCGCGCACGGGGCGTGGGGCATCACGCTGGCCGTGCCGCACCAGGTGCGGGTGGCACGGGCCTTCGGTGTGCAGCGGGTCTTCCTCGCCAACGAGCTGGTCGACGCGGCGGCCCTGCGCTGGATCGCGGCCGAGCTGGACGCCGACCCCGGCTTCCGGTTCGTCTGCTACGTCGACTCCGTGCGCGGGGTCGAGCTGATGGACGCGGCGCTGGGCGGGGCCTCGCGCCCCGTGGACGTCGTCGTCGAGCTCGCCGCCGGCGAGGGGGCCCGCACCGGTGTGCGCACGGAGGCCGGGTGCGCCGCGGTCGCCGACGCCGTCGCGGGGGCGCGCGGGCTGCGGCTGGTCGGGGTCGCCGGGTACGAGGGCGAGGTGCCGCGGGCGGACCCGGAGCGGGTGCGGGCCTGGCTGCGGAGGCTGGTGTCGCTCGCCGTGGACTTCGACGGGGCGGGGCGGTTCGAGGGGCTGGACGAGATCGTGGTGAGCGCGGGCGGCAGCGCCTGGTTCGACGCGGTGGCGGACGTCTTCGCCGGGATCCCCGGGCTCTCCTCCCCCGTCCTGAAGCTGCTGCGCTCCGGGGCGTACGTCTCGCACGACGACGGCCACTACCGCAGGCTGACCCCCTTCAACCGGGTCCCGGAGGAGGGCGCGCTGGAACCGGCGTTCCGGCTGTGGACGCAGGTGGTGTCCCGCCCCTCCGCCGAGCAGGCGTTCACCAACGCGGGCAAGCGGGACGCCGCCCACGACCTCGACCTGCCGTTCGCCCGGGTGGTGCGCCGGGACGGGGCCGAGCGTCCGGCCACCGGGATCTCGGTGACCGGGCTGTCCGACCAGCACGCGTGGCTGCGCACCACCGGGGAGGCCGATCTGGAGGTGGGAGACTGGGTGGGGCTCGGGCTGTCCCACCCGTGCACGTCCTTCGACAAGTGGGCGCTCATCCCCGTGGCGGAGGCGGACGGCACGGTGGTCGACTACGTCCGCACGTTCTTCTAGGAGGCCGGCGCATGGAAGAGCTCGTCATCAGGGACGCGGACGTCGTCGACGGATCCGGCGACCACTCCTACCGCGCGGACGTGGTGGTGGACGGCGGCCGGATCGTCTCCATCGTGAAGGAGGCGGCGTACGCGGGCTGTCAGCGTCCGAAGGCCCGCCGCGAACTGGACGCCGAGGGGCTGGTGCTGGCGCCCGGTTTCATCGACATGCACGCCCACAGCGACCTGGCGCTGCTGCGCGACCCCGACCACAGCGCCAAGGCCGCCCAGGGCGTCACCCTCGAAGTCCTCGGCCAGGACGGGCTGTCGTACGCGCCGGTCGACGACCGGACGCTCGGCGAGGTGCGCCGGGCGATCGCCGGGTGGAACGGCGCCGGGGACGACGTCGACTTCGACTGGCGGTCGGTGGGCGAGTACCTGGACCGGCTGGACCGGGGCATCGCGGTCAACGCCGCGTACCTGGTCCCGCAGGGCACGGTCCGCGCGCTCGTCGTCGGCTGGGAGGACCGCGGGGCGACGCCCGGCGAGCTGGACCGGATGCGGCGGTTGGTCGCCGAGGGCATGGAGCAGGGCGCGGTCGGCATGTCGTCGGGGCTGACGTACACGCCCGGCATGTACGCCGAGGACGCCGAACTCACCGAGCTGTGCCGGGTGGTGGCGTCGTACGGCGGCTACTACTGCCCGCACCACCGCTCCTACGGCGCCGGCGCGCTGGAGGCGTACGAGGAGATGGTGGCGCTGGCCCGGGAGGCGGGCTGCCCGCTGCACCTCGCCCACGCCACCATGAACTTCGGCGTGAACAAGGGCCGCGCGCCCGAGCTGCTGTCCCTCCTCGACGACGCGCTCGACGCCGGGGCCGACATCACGCTCGACACCTATCCCTACACCCCGGGCTGCACCACCCTCGTGGCGCTGCTGCCCGGCTGGGCGAGCGAGGGCGGGCCCGAGGAGACCCTGCGGCGGCTCGCGGACGAGGGGACCGCCGAGCGGATCCGGCACCATCTGGAGGTCACCGGCTCGGACGGCTGCCACGGGGTGCCCGTGGAGTGGGGGACCATCGAGATCTCGGGCGTCGGGGATCCCGCGCTGGGCGAGTACGTGGGCCGCACGGTCCTGGAGTCGGCGCGGGCGCGCGGCGCGTCGCCCTGGACGGTCGCGCGGGAGCTGCTGCTGAAGGACAGGCTCGCCCCGACGATCCTCCAGCACGTGGGCCACGAGGAGAACGTCCGGACGATCATGCGGCACCGGGCGCACACCGGCGGCTCGGACGGCATCCTGCGGGGCGCCAAGCCGCACCCGCGCGCGTACGGGACGTTCCCGCACTACCTCGGGCACTACGTGCGGGAGCTGGGGGTGCTGTCGCTGGAGGAGTGCGTCGCGCACCTGACCGCGCGTCCGGCGGCGCGGCTGCGGCTGCCGGACCGGGGGCTGGTCCGCGAGGGGTACAGGGCGGACCTGGTGCTCTTCGATCCGAGGACGGTGGCCGCGGGGTCGACCTTCGCCGAGCCGCGGACGCTGCCGACCGGCATCCCGCACGTGCTGGTCGACGGGCGGTTCGTGATCGAGGACGGGCGGCGCACGGACGTGCTCGCGGGGCGGGCGGTCCGCAGGACTCCCCGCTGACCGCCCGCCCCTCCCCCGTCCGTCCCTACGGCTTGGGGACGGCGCAGCCGCTCGCGCTCAGGTCGAGCTTGTTGTCCACGCCGAAGCAGGCGGGGAACAGATGGGTCTGCTGGGCGTAGTTGACGCCCCGGCGGACCGTGACCGCGCCGTTCTCGTCGACCTCGCACGGGTTGTTGACCGTGCAGCGCTCACCGTCCTCGTTGCCGGTGTTGTTGACGGCGACCACCTGGCCGGTGGCGCCGTCGACGACCGGTGAGCCGGAGGTGCCGCCGATGGTGTCGCAGGCGGAGGTGTAGCGGACCGAGTCCTTCCAGGTCCAGTTCCCCTCCTTCAGGCGGTGGACGAACCCGTCGACGGAGCAGGTGTAGATCCGCTTCCAGTACCCGGACACCACGCTGATGGACGCGCCGGCCGCCGGGCGGGTGGCGCTCAGGGTCAGCGGGTCGATGCCGTACGCGCTCCTGATCCGCGCGTACGTCGTGCCCAGCCGGTAGATCGCGGCGTCCGTGTCGGTCATGGTCGCGTACACCAGCCGGTCGGCGCGCAGGGTGGCGACCTTGGAGCCGGAGGAGTTCAGCAGTCCGAAGGTGCGGCTGGACGCCCGGTCGACGAGGACCTGGCCGGGCGCGGGGAAGCCGCTCTCCAGGCAGTGGCCGTTGGTGAGTACGAGCGCCGGGTCGTCGGCCGCCGAGCCGGGCATGCGGACGACGGAGCCGGAGCAGTTGCTGAGCGAGACGGCGCCGGCGAAGTTCGCCGCGCCCTCCCGGGGGGCGGTGAGCCCGGACAGGGCGTCCGCCGCGGTCCCGGCCACGCCGTTGACGACATCCGTCAGCGTGGTCGGGGCCGCGTCCGTGGCCGTGTCCGCGCCCGTGGGGGAAGGCGCGGAAGCGACCGCGGGAGCCGCGCCCGCCCCGGCGAGGGCCAGGGCGCAGAGCGCGACGACGAGAGGTTTTCTCATGGGGGTCCCCTCTTGCGGCGTCGGGCGGCCGGAGGACCTCCGGCCGCCCACAGTTTTGTCATGCGCATTGTCAGCACGTGGACGGCGAGGGGGCAAGGCTCCGTTCCCGACCGGCGACCGGGCGCGGCGCGGCGGCTCCCGGGGTCGCCCGGACCCGGGGAGAAAGCGGGGGGCACGGCGGGAGGGCCGGTGGGAGGGTGATGGAGACACGTCCACCGCGGACACAACCACCCGAAACGACGCGTCCCACGTGGCGGAAAGCACGGCCCGGAGGGCCATACCGGGCCGTATGCTCCCAGCATGCAGGTGATCCAGTCGACCAAGCTCGCCAACGTCTGTTACGAGATCCGGGGCCCGGTGCTCGAGGAGGCGATGCGGCTGGAAGCGGCCGGACACCGCATCCTCAAGCTGAACACCGGCAACCCGGCGGCGTTCGGCTTCGAGTGCCCGCCCGAGATCCTGGAGGACATCCTCCGCAACGTGTCGACGGCGCACGGCTACGGCGACGCGAAGGGCCTGCTGGCCGCGCGCCGGGCGGTCGTCATGCACAACCAGACGCTCGGCATCGAGACCGACGTCGAGCACGTCTACATCGGCAACGGCGTCTCCGAGCTGATCGTGATGGCGATGCAGGCCCTGCTGGACGACGGCGACGAGGTGCTCGTCCCCGCGCCCGACTACCCCCTGTGGACGGCGGCCGTCTCGCTCTCCGGCGGCACGGCGGTGCACTACCGCTGCGACGAGCAGTCGGACTGGATGCCGGACCTCGCCGACGTGGAGCGCAAGGTCACCGACCGCACCAAGGCGATCGTCGTCATCAACCCGAACAACCCGACCGGCGCCGTCTACGACGAGGCGGTGGTCAAGGGGCTCACCGACATCGCCCGCCGCCACAACCTGCTGGTCTGCTCGGACGAGATCTACGACAAGATCCTCTACGACGACGCGAAGCACGTCCCGACCGCCTCGGTCGCCCCCGACCTGCTCACCCTCACCTTCAACGGCATGTCGAAGGCGTACCGGGTGGCCGGCTACCGGGTGGGCTGGATGTCGATCTCGGGCCCGCGCGCGCACGCCGACTCCTACATCGAGGGCCTGACGATCCTGGCGAACATGCGGCTGTGCGCGAACATGCCGGGCCAGCACGGTGTGGTCGCGGCGCTCAGCGGACGCCAGACGATCAACGACCTGGTGCTGCCGGGCGGGCGGCTGCGCGAGCAGCGGGACACGGCGTACGAGCTGCTGACCCAGATCCCCGGCGTGAGCTGCGTGAAGCCGAAGGGGGCGCTGTACCTGTTCCCCCGCCTCGACCCCGACGTCTTCAAGATCAAGGACGACCGGCGGATGGTCCTGGACCTGCTGCGCCGCGAGAAGATCATGGTCGTCCAGGGCACCGGCTTCAACTGGCCGGAGCCGGACCACTTCCGGGTGGTGACCCTGCCGTCGGTCACCGACCTGCGGGACGCGGTGGGGCGGATCGCCCGCTTCCTGGACGGCTACGGCCAGCCCTGAGGCCCCCTCGCGGGCGGCCCTGAGGCCCCCTCGCGGGCGGCCCTCTTATGAGCGACTCAACTTTAGACTGGATCTAAGCTAGGATGGTTTCCTGTTGCACCACAGGAGGCCATCCATGTACGAACCGATCCGTGCCAAGTCGGTCCACAGCACGATGGCCGGCACCCCCCACGACTTCCCCCACCGCTCCCGCGAGGAAGAGCTGGACATCCAGCTCGCGGGGCACCTCGCCGCACTGCTCGCCGTCACCGACGAGCTGCGCGTGGCGGCGCCCTCGGCCGATCTGGACACCGCGGCCGAGCGGCTCGCCGGAGAGGTCGCCCGCCTGCGGGGAGGACGTACGCCGGCCCGCGCGTCGGCGACCACGAGGGGCCGCGAGCCGAACGCGGCGGCCCTGCACCGGCGGGCGCACGCGCTCGCCGGCCGCGCCCTGGTCGTCGCCGCCTCCCGCGCCGACACGGCGGTGGCGATCCTCGCCGCCGAGCGGATGGACGCGCACACCGCGGCCCTGGAGCCGCGCCCCCTCGCGTCCTCCCACTGAGCCCCCGCGGGGGCTCCCCCGAACGGCCCCGGTCCGCGTGCACCCGCAGCGACGCGCGGACCGGGCGCCATCAGCCGTCGCCCCCGGTGGGGCCCGGCGCCCACCCGGCGCGGCGCCCCGGCCGCCGGCGTGCCGTACCACCGAGCGGAGGACAGGGTCCCATGGCGAACGAGATGGTCACGGTCTGCCTGCCGCCGGACGCCCACCGGGACCTGCGGGCCGCGATCGAGACCGCCATGGCCCCCTTCGACATGAACGGTGACCACGAGCCCTACCAAGGCGAATGGGACCAGTGGTGGCTCGGCCGGCCGGGCGAGGAGTTCGACGTGCTCCCCGGCCGTGGGGCCGACCCCCGTCTCGTCCGGGCGCCGCGGGACGCCTCCGGGAGACCCCGTCACTGGACACGGGAGCAGTGCGACGGAGGCCCGCGCGGCCTGCTCGACTTCCAGGGCATGCGCACCCGGGCGGCGCGGTCGGCCGCACACCCCGCCCCCCGTCGCGCCGGGCCGACCCCGTACCGGCACAGGCGGCCCGAGTGGGCGGTCCCCACGGACCACCTGCTCACCCTGGACGGAGCATGGGTCCGTGTCACGGTGGACCCCCGGTCCGGGACGGGCCTCCCGGACCTCGCCAACGCCTACCTGGACGACCTGGCACCCGAAACCATGGTCGTCCGTCTGCGCATCCACTGCTGACGGCCGGTCGCGCCCGGCGGTCCCGGTCCTCGCGCCGGCGACCGGCCCGCCGTCGTCGCCGCACGGCTCGATGCCCGGGCCGATCCCCCCGGCGTCGACCGCGGCCGTCGGAGCGGCCCCTTCGTGGCAGCCCCGCTCCTGCTGGAGGAGCGGCCCCCGGACCCTGGCGCCGCCTGCCCGAACCGGCGCCGGGCACGGACCCGGTGCCGCTGAAGGGCTGAGCGCTCCGGCCGGCGTGGTCCGCCGTCCGGAGCGCTCAGCACCCCATCGGCACGTTCGTGAGCCCGCGGGGCGGGCCGTGCCGAAGAGGGCGGGTGCGGGCCGGTCGCCGCCGTACCCGTCGGGGCGGACGGGGGGCGGTGACGGACCCGGTGCCCCGCACGCCGTTGTGCGGGGGCCCGCCGGTGTGTTCCGCGGCCGGTCGTGTCGTGACGATCGCTGGTCAGGGCATCCTCATACCGACCGGCCGCGGGGTCTGTGCGGGCGTCAGCCCAGGCGCTCCACCAGCGCGTGGTACTGGTCCCACAGTTCCTTGGGCGTGTGGTCGCCGAAGGTGCCCAGGTGGTCGGGGACCAGGGCGGCCTCCTCGCGCCACACGTCCTTGTCGACGGTGAGCAGGAAGTCCAGGTCGGCCTCGGAGAGGTCCAGCCCCTCGGTGTCCAGGGCGGTCTTGGCCGGGAGGACGCCGATGGGGGTCTCGACGCCCTCCGCGCGGCCGTCCAGGCGCTCCACGATCCACTTCAGGACGCGGGAGTTCTCGCCGAAGCCCGGCCAGACGAACGCGCCCTCGTCGTTCTTGCGGAACCAGTTGACGTAGTAGATCCTCGGCAGCTTGGACTGGTCCTTGTCCTTGGCCACGTCGATCCAGTGCGCCATGTAGTCGCCCATGTTGTAGCCGCAGAACGGCAGCATGGCGAACGGGTCGCGGCGCAGCTCGCCGACCCTGCCCTCGGCGGCGGCGGTCTTCTCACTGGCCACGTTGGCGCCGAGGAAGACGCCGTGGTTCCAGTCGAAGGACTCCGTCACCAGCGGTACGGCGCTGGCGCGGCGCCCGCCGAAGAGGATCGCGGAGATCGGCACGCCCTTGGGGTCCTCCCACTCCGGCGCGATGATCGGGCACTGCGCGGCGGGGGTGGTGAAGCGGGCGTTGGGGTGCGCGGCGGGCGTACCGGACTGGGGGGTCCAGTCGTTGCCCTTCCAGTCGGTGAGGTGGGCCGGGGGCTCCTCGGTCATGCCCTCCCACCAGACGTCGCCGTCGTCGGTGAGGGCGACGTTGGTGAAGACGGAGTTGCCCCACAGGGTCTTCATGGCGTTGGCGTTGGTGTGCTCACCGGTGCCGGGGGCGACGCCGAAGAAGCCGGCCTCGGGGTTGATGGCGTACAGGCGGCCGTCCTCGCCGAAGCGCATCCAGGCGATGTCGTCGCCGATCGTCTCGACCGTCCAGCCGGGGATCGTGGGCTCCAGCATGGCGAGGTTGGTCTTGCCGCAGGCGGACGGGAAGGCGGCGGCGACGTACTTGGACTCGCCCTGCGGCGGGGTCAGCTTGAGGATGAGCATGTGCTCGGCCAGCCAGCCCTCGTCGCGGGCCATCACGGAGGCGATGCGCAGCGCGTAGCACTTCTTGCCGAGCAGGGCGTTGCCGCCGTAGCCGGAGCCGTAGGACCAGATCTCGCGGTCCTCGGGGAAGTGCGAGATGTACTTGGTGCTGTTGCAGGGCCAGGGGACGTCCTCCTGGCCGGGCTCCAGCGGGGCGCCGACCGAGTGCACGGCCTTGACGAAGAAGCCGTCGGAGCCGAGCTCGTCCAGGACCGGCCGGCCCATCCGGGTCATGGTGCGCATGGAGACGGCGACGTACGCCGAGTCGGTGATCTCGACGCCGAGGGCGGACAGCGGCGAGCCGAGGGGGCCCATGCAGAAGGGCACGACGTACATGGTGCGGCCCCGCATCGAGCCGCGGAAGACGCCCTGCTCGCCCCGGAAGATCTCCCGCATCTCGGCGGGGGCCTTCCAGTGGTTGGTCGGGCCCGCGTCCTCCTCCTTCTCGGAGCAGATGAAGGTCCGGTCCTCGACGCGGGCGACGTCGGTGGGGTCGGAGGCCGCGTAGTAGGAGTTCGGGCGCTTGATCGGATCGAGTTTCCGGAAGGTGCCCTTGGCGACGAGCTCCTCGCACAGGCGCTCGTACTCGGCCTCTGAGCCGTCGCACCAGACCACGTTGTCCGGCTGCGTCAGGTCTGCGATCTCGTCGACCCAGGAGATCAGTCCCTGGTGGGTGGTGGGGACGCCGGGTTCCGCGATGTCGCGCGCCACGTTTGCTCCTAGATGAGGGATTTTTTGTTTGGAGGCCCCGTGGGGGCTGCGACCCGGATGCTTCACGGTGGTGCGCTGCGCGCTCATCCGGTGTCGACCGCACTCATTTGATCATCCGACGAGAGCGCCCATCTGTCCAGAGGGCCGCACAGGTGAGCAACGTGACGATGACCACGGTTTTTCGTGGCTCTTTACGCGTACGTTGGGTACATCTGACGATTTCTTTGCGTGACGCTCCGGCGGAGCGGCGTGAGATGATGGCCGCCCGACGGAGCCAACCGGTCACCGCGGGGCATAACTTACGGCTCCGTAGGTACCATGCGAGACATGACTGCGTTCGCCCCCGACGCGCCCACGGACCCGCCGGCCGACGGCCGCGGTCCGGTGGCGACTTCCCTCCCGCATCCGGTCAAGCCCAAGCTCCGCGGCTGGCTGCACCTGGGCATGTTCCCCGCCGCCCTGGTCGCCGGACTGGCGCTGACCGCCTTCGCCGACTCCACCCGGGGCCGTCTGGCCTGCGGGGTCTACGCCCTGACCGCCTGCCTGCTGTTCGGCGTGAGCGCGCTGTACCACCGCGGCGACTGGAGCCCCCGCATGGACGGGGTGCTGCGCCGCCTCGACCACGCCAACATCTTCCTGATCATCGCGGGCACCTACACCCCGCTGACCATCCTGCTGCTGCCGGACTCCAAGGGGCGGTGGCTGCTGTGGGGCATCTGGGCCGCCGCGGCCGCCGGGATCGTCTTCCGGGTGTTCTGGGTCGGCGCCCCCCGCTGGCTCTACACGCCCTGCTACATCGCGATGGGCTGGGCGGCCGTCTTCTTCCTGCCGGACTTCATGCGCACGGGCGGCGTCACCGTGCTCGTCCTGGTGGTCGTCGGCGGGCTGCTCTACAGCGTGGGCGGAGTGATCTACGGCCTCAAGAAGCCCAACCCGTCACCGCGCTGGTTCGGCTTCCACGAGGTCTTCCACTCCCTCACCCTGGCCGCCTTCATCGCCCACTACATCGGCATCTCGCTGGTGGCGTACCAGCACGGGTAGCGACTCCCCCGGGCCCCTCCGGACGGGGCCGGCCCCGCGGGGCGGGGGCGGCCCCCCGGCGCCCCCCCCCGGTGTTTTGGGGGTGGGGTTTGAGGGTTGCTGGAGAATCCGG
>NZ_JBEORT010000052.1:0-46709 GCF_040302425.1 Streptomyces sp. NPDC126497 | reverse complement strand
TGCGGGGCGGCCGGCCGACCGCGGCCGACCGCGTGCTGGCGGCGTACACGCGGCGCCTGACGAGGGCGGCGACGGGGTCCTACGCGGCGGCCTCGGCGGTGTGGGACGTCACGAGCCTGCGCGCCTCCCCCGGCCGGGTGCTCCGGCCCTCCGCGGTGCTGGCGGCCGTGGCCGGGTCCCCGCTGCCGCCGTCGGTCGAGCCCCCGCTGACCCCGGGCGAACGCGAGGTCCTGCGGGGGCTCGACCGTACGGGGGTTTGAGCCGGGGGCGAGGAGGGGTCACCCCGCGAACGGCGGCTGGGGTACCCCCTTGCCCGCGCCCGGCACCACCAGCAGGGAGCCCGCCAGCGGGTGCGGGGCCGTCAGGCCCACGCGGGCCGTGGTGACGTAGAGGTCCGTCAGATCGGGGCCGCCGAAGGCACAGGCCGTGACGAGGGGAACGGGGAGGGGGATCACCCGGTCCAGTTCCCCGGAGGGGGTGTAGCGGCGCACCGCGCCCCCGTCCCACAGGGCCACCCACACGCAGCCGTCGGCGTCGACGCACAGACCGTCGGGGAAGCCCGCCCCGTCCTCGATCACGGCGAACGAGCGGCGGTTCGTGATCCTGCCGTCCGCCTCGCCGACGTCGAAGACGTCGATGCGGCGGGTCGGCGAGTCGATGTAGTACATCAGCCGCCCGTCGGGGCTCCAGCCGGTGCCGTTGCTCACCGCCACGTCGTCGAGGAGGACCTTGGCCGTGCCGTCGCCGGTGACCCGGGACAGCGTGCCGCCGCACGGCGCCTCGTCGTAGCGCATGGTGCCCGCGAAGAGGCTGCCGTCGGGGGCGACGGCGGCGTCGTTGCCGCGGCGTCCGGGGACGACCTCACGGTGCAGCCAGCGGAAGGTGCCGTCGGCGTCGAGCAGGCCGATGCCGTCCCGCAGGTTGAGGACGAGGCCGCCGCCCGCGCGGGGCTTGACGGCGCCCACGTGCTGGTCGGTGCGGAGGACCGTGCGCCGGCCGGTGGCCGGGTCGTAGGTGTGCACGCGGGAGCCGAGGATGTCGATCCACAGCAGGCGGCCGGTGGCCGGGTCCCAGGTGGGGCCCTCGCCCAGGGCCGCCTCCGCGCGGACGGCGACGTCATAGGTGTGTGTCATGGTGTGCTCCGGTGGCCCAGGCGCTCGGACAGTTCGGCGGCGCCCTTCGCGGCGAGCCCTTCCAGCTCGCCGAGGCGGTCGTCGCTCCAGCGGATCATCGGTACGGAGATGGACAGCGCGGCGACCACCTGCCCCGTGCGGTCGCGCACCGGCGCGGCGACGCAGGAGACGTCCGGGTTGGACTCGCGGCTCTCCACGGCGACGCCCCGGGCGCGGATCTCCGCGAGGGCCTCGCGCAGGGCGGCCACGTCGGTGATGCTGTTGGGGGTCATCGCGGACAGCTCGGCGCCGTCGGGGATGCGCGCGGCGAGTTCGTGCTCGGGAAGGGAGGCCAGCAGCATCTTGCCGACGGAGGTGCAGTGGGCGGGCAGCCGGCGGCCGGCCGCCGACACCATCCGCACCGCGTGGGTGGAGTCCACCTTGGCGATGTAGATGACGTCGGTCTCCTCCAGGATCGCCACGTGCACCGTCTCGTCGCAGGTCTCGGCGACCGAGCGGGCCACCTGCTGGCCCTCGGCGGCGAGGTCGAGGTGCTCGGCGTAGCGGGCGCCGAGCTGGTACGGGCGCACGCCGAGCCGGTAGCGTCCGGGCTGGCCCGCCACCGGGACGATGTACTTCCGGGCGGCGAGCGTGGTCACCAGCTCGTGCACGGTGGTGCGCGGCAGCTGCAGCCTGCGCACGATGTCGGGGGCGGAGAGCGTCCCGTCCCCGTCGAGGAAGAGCTCGAGAATGTCGAGAGCCCGGGTCACGGCTGGTACGAGGCGTCCCACGACCGGCCCCCTCCCTATGTGTCTCAGGCGCCTGCGGTCGTTCGAGATTTCAACAGGCGATCGGAATGGCGAACACACAGGCTAGCCATTCGGGCCCGCCCCGGGCAATGGGACGGCCGTCCCCGTCCGTCGGCGCGGAGTTCGCCCGGGGCCTGCCCCGGCGTACGGCGGTCAGCGGGCGGCGGCCTCGAGGATCCCCTCCACCACGCGCGGCACCGACTCCGGGTGCAGCCACAGGAACAGGTTCGGCTCGACCAGCTCCAGCTCCATCACGCGGGGCCGGCCGTCCTCCCCGTCCACGAGGTCGACGCGCGCGTACAGCAGCTCGGGCCCGCCCGGCACGGAGGCCAGCGCCTTCCCGGCGACGGCGGACTCCTCGGGGGTCGGCGTCCAGTCGGTCAGCCCGGGGTGGGCCACCTTGCGCCGGTCGTAGGGCGTACCGGGGGCGAGGACGGGCCCCTTGCGGCTCGCGTGCAGCAGCTTCCCGCCGAAGTACTGCAGCGCCCGCTCGCCGGCGGTGTCGATGCCGTGCACATAGGGCTGCACCATCGCGGTGAACCCCTCGGCGTGCATGCGCCGGACGTGCCGTACGGCCGTGTCGTGTTCCCGGGGCGTGTAGCGGGCGGCGAACCGGGCGCCGGCGCCGGAGGCGGGCTTGACGACGTACTCGTGGTCGTCCGGGAGGCCGAGGGCGTCCCCGGGCGCCAGGTAGCGGGTGTCGACCACCGGCACCCCGGCGGCGGCGAGGTCCCCGAGGTAGCGCTTGTCGGTGTTCCAGCGCACCACGTCCGCCGGATTGGCCAGCCGGGTGAGCGCGCCGCACCGCTCGGCCCACGCGGTGAACTCCGCCGCCCGCCAGCTGTAGTCCCAGGTGGAGCGGATCACGACGAGGTCGAAGCGGGCCCAGTCGACGGCGCCGTCGTCCCACACCTCGGCGGACGCCTCGGCGCCGGCCTCCTCCAGCGCCCGCACCAGCCCCGGCAGGTCCCGGTCCTCGGCGACCTCGGGGCCGGGCCGGCAGGTCACCAGCGCGATACGGGGCACGGCGTCTCCCTTCTCCTGCGAACAGTTGATCGACGGGCAGGCTACAGCCGCGCGGGGAGCCGCGACAGGCCGCTCGACGGGCGGGAGGCGGGCCCGGCGGCGGTGTGGCCGGTGACGGCCGTGCCCGGGCGGGGACGGGTCCCGGACGGCGCGCACACCTGGCAGTCTTCGGACCACGAGCCAAGGAGCAAGGAGTACGCCACGTGTCCTCTCTCTTCCCGCCCCTGACCGGCGGACCGGCCGGCCGGCCCGCCCTGCGCTTCGGCGAGCGCTCACTGACGTACGGGGAACTCGCCCCGGCGGCCGGAGCGGTGGCCGGGGGCCTGACCCGGGCACGCCGGGTCGCCGTGTGGGCCACGCCGACCCTGGAGACCGCGGTCGCGGTCACCGGGGCGCTGCTCGCCGGGGTGCCCGTGGTGCCGCTCAACCCGAGGTCGGGAGGGAGGGAACTCGGCCACATCCTGACCGACAGCGCCCCGGACCTGGTGCTCACCGCGCCCGGCGACGAGCTCCCCGCCCCGCTGGACGGGCTGCCCCGCGTCGGCGTGGACCCGGCGGCCGCGGGGACGCCCCCGGACGACCGCGCGCGGGACCCGGAGGACCCCGCCCTGATCGTCTACACCTCCGGCACCACCGGTCCGCCCAAGGGCGCCGTCCTCCCCCGCCGCGCGATCGCCGCCACCCTGGACGCCCTCGCCGAGGCCTGGCGGTGGACCGGCGACGACGTGCTGGTGCACGGGCTGCCGCTGTTCCACGTGCACGGCCTCGTCCTCGGCGTCCTCGGCCCGCTGCGCCGCGGCGGCTCCGTGCGCCACCTGGGGAGATTCACCCCCGAGGGCGTGGCGCGCGAACTGGGCGCCGGCGCGACCGTGCTGTTCGGCGTGCCGACGATGTACCACCGGCTCGCGGAGGCCCTGCCCGGCGACCCCGGGCTGGTGACGGCGCTGGCCGGGGCGCGGCTGCTGGTGTCGGGCTCGGCCGCGCTGCCCGTGCACGACCACGAGCGGATCGCCGCGGCGACCGGACGCCGGGTCGTCGAGCGGTACGGCATGACGGAGACCCTGATGCTGTGCTCGTCCCGGTGGACACCCCCGGACCCCCGGGCCGGCGTCCGCGCCGACGGCGGGGCCCGCCCCGGCACGGTGGGCGTGCCGCTGCCGGGGGTGGAGCTGCGGCTGGTGGAGGAGGACGGCTCGCCCGTGGCGTCGTACGACGGGGAGACGGTCGGCGAGATCCAGGTGCGCGGCCCGAACCTGTTCACCGGGTACCTGAACCGGCCGGACGCGACGGCCGCCGCGTTCACCGCCGACGGCTGGTTCCGCACCGGGGACATGGCGGTGCGCGACCCCGACGGCTGTGTCCGGATCGTCGGCCGCAGGGCCACCGACCTGATCAAGAGCGGCGGGTACAAGATCGGCGCGGGTGAGATCGAGAACGCGCTGCTGGAGCACCCGGGGGTGCGGGAGGCCGCGGTGACCGGGGAGCCGGACGCCGATCTGGGCGAGCGGATCGTGGCGTGGGTGGTGCCGGCCGATCCGCAGTCACCGCCCGGTCTGGAGGAGCTGGCCGGACATGTCGCCGGGCGCCTCGCCCCGCACAAGCGCCCGCGCGTGCTCCACCACCTCGACGCGCTCCCCCGCAACGACATGGGGAAGATCATGAAGCGGGCGCTGACCCGTGGCTGACCGCCTGTCCGCACGCGCGGTCCTCGCCCTCGTCACCGACGACTTCACCGAACTGCCCCACCCGGCACGGCGGTCCTCCCCCGACGGCCCGCTCGGCTGGCCCGGTTACGGCGCCGCCCGCGCCCGCGCCGCCGAACGCACCGGCGAGCAGGAGTCCGTGGTCTGCGGCACGGCACGGATCGAGGGCACCCGGGCGGTCGTCGTCGCCTTCGAGTTCGGCTTCCTGGGCGGCTCGCTGGGCTCGCGCACCGGCGACCGGCTGGTGGCGGCGTACGCCCACGCCCGCGCGCACCGGCTGCCGGTGGTGCCGCTGGTCGCCACCGGCGGCAGCCGGATGCAGGAGGGCATGCTCGCCCTCACCCAGCTCCAGCGGGTGGCGCGGGAGTCGGCGCTCACCCGGGAGGCCGGGCTGCCGCAGATCGCGGTGGTGCGGGACCCGACGACCGGCGGCGGCTGGGCCACCCTGGGCGCGGGCGCCGACGTGGTCCTCGCGCTGCCCGGCGCGCAGGTCGGTTTCGCCGGCTCGCGGGTGCGGCCCGCGGACGCGGACCCGGCGGCGTACACGGCCGAGGCGCAGGTGGCGGCGGGCGCGGTGGACGCGCTGGTGCGGCCGCGGGAGCTGCGGGGGACGCTGGGCCGCTGGCTGCGGCTGCTGACCCGGCCCTCCGCCGCGCCGGTCCCGCCGCCGCCCCCGCTGGGCAGGACGGACCTGCCGGCCACCGGCTGGGACGCCGTCCGCCGCGCCCGCTCCCCCGAACGCCCGCGCGCCACCGCCTACCTGGACGCCTGCCTCACCTCCCGCGTCGTCCTCGGCGGCGACCGCTGCGGCGGCACGGACCCGGACGGCATGCTCTGCGGCTTCGGCGAGCAGGAGGGCCGTACGGTCGCCTACGCGGCGCAGACCGGGAGGGCCACCCGCCCCGCCGGGTACCGCACGGCCGCCCGGCTGGTCCGGCTCGCGGACCGGCTCGGCATCCCGGTGCTGACGCTGGTGGACACGCCGGGCGCGGCGAACGACGCGGAGGCGGAGCGGCAGGGCGCGGGGGCCGCCATCGCCGACCTGTTCGGCGCCGTGGCCGCCGCCCGGACGCCGGTCACCACGCTGGTCGTCGGCGAGGGCGGCTCCGGCGGGGCGCTGGCCCTCGCGGCCCCCGGCAACACCTGGGTCGCCCCGGACGGCTACTTCTCGGTGATCGCCCCGGAGCTCGCGGCGGCCATCCTCAAGCGGCCGCCGGAGGAGGTGGAGAGCACGGCGGACCGGCTCCGGCTGCGCCCCCAGGACCTGGTGGAGCTGGGGGTGGTCCGGGGGGTCGTGGGACCGGCGGACCGCGCCCCCGCGCCGGAGGGCCCCCGTTCGGCGGCCCCCCACCCGGCCCCCCAGGAAAGGCGCCCGCCCCCGCCCGCCGCGCAGGATGCCTGAGAGGTCCGCCGCCCGGCGGGCCACTGGGCGCGCACTCGGGAGGAACTGCCGTGACCGCCAGTCTGGAGCAGCTGCGCCGCTGCCACTTCGCCGTCGACCTGGGCGCGGCCCGCACCCGGGTGTACGTCAAGGGCGTCGGACTCGTCGTCGACCAGCCGTCCACCGCCGCCGTGAACACCCGCACCGGAGCGCTGATGGCGGTCGGGGAGTTCGCGGAGAGGATGACGGGCCGCACGCCGGACTACATCCGCGTCGTGCGTCCGGTCTCCGGCGGCACGGTCGTCGACATCGAGATGGCCCAGCGCATGCTGCGGCAGCTGATCGGCGACCGGATGCGCCGCACCCTGCGCCGCAAGCCCCGGCTGCGGGCCGCCGCCTGCGTTCCGCACGACGCCGATCCGCTCGCCCAGCGCGCCGCGATCGAGACCCTGGTCGGTCTCGGCGCCCGCCGGGTGGAACTGGTCGACACGCTCATCGCCGCCGCCGTCGGCTGCGGTCTGCCGGTGGAGCGGCCCGAAGCCACCATGATCATGGTGTGCGGTGCGGCGGCCACCCAGGTGGCCGTGCTCTCCCTCGGGGCGATCGTGACGGCGGAGCGGGTCCCCGTCGGCGGCGAGGCCGTGGACAACGCGATCGTGCAGCACCTGCGCCACCAGCACGAGCTGGTGCTGCCCAGCCAGTCCGTACGGCCCCTGCAGCTCGCCCTGCACGGCAACGGGCTCACCCCGCAGGGGCCGGAGTCGACGGAGATCCACGGGCGGGACGTGGCCACCGGGCTGGCCCGGTCCGTGCGGGTCGACACGGCCGCCGTGCGGCAGGCCATCCAGACACCGCTCACCGCCGTCCTCGACGGCATCGGCAGGGTGCTGCGGGAGTGCCCGCCCGACCTGGTCGCCGACCTGGTCGACCGGGGGATCATGATGGTCGGCGGGAGCGCCCTGCTGCCGGGCTTCGACCAGATGCTGCGTCAGGCGACGGGCATGCCGGTGCACATCGCCGAGCAGCCGGAGCTCTGCGCCGTGCAGGGGCTGGGCGAGATGCTGGAGGGCAGGATCGCGCCGATCGTGCTGGACCCGCTGCGCGCCTGAGCCGCGCGGGCGGCCGGACGGGCCGTCAGCGGGGGAACCAGCACCTGATCGTCGTGCCCTCGTCCCCGGTGTGCACGCGCACCAGGTCGGCGATCAGGTTGACCATCAGCAGGCCGCGTCCGCCGCGCTGGTCGCGGGAGGCGGGACGGCGCCCCGCGAGGGGATCGGTCATCCGGCCCCCGTCACGCACCTCGCACAGCACGTGACCGTCCTCGGCCCAGACCCGCAGCACCCCCGAACCGCCGCCGTGCACCACGCTGTTCGTGGTCAGCTCGGCCGTGGCGAGGGCCAGGTCCTCCAGGGTGACGCCGGTGAGGCCGAGCCGCCGTCCCTCGTCGGAGGCGGCGTGCCGGGCCGAGGCCAGCGATCCGGCGACGAACGGGAAGGTCATCGCGTCCGCCACCGGCGGCAGCGGCTCGTTGTAGCGGGCGACGACCGCGTCGGGGGCGTACGTCCCGCTGTCCCGCGCCGGGCGGGAGCCGGCCGGGACGACGACGGGGTGGGTGGCGTGGGCGTCGGCGAGGACGTACGCGGGCAGGCGTGCCGCGTCGTAGGGGCACAGGATCGTGACCGTGCGGCCGTGGAAGGCGGCGTTGATCAGTGCCTCGTGCTGGACGCAGGCGGGGTACTCGGCCGCCGAGCGGCCGGCCCAGACGGGTTCGCCGATGATCCGCACCCGCTGTCCGGCCGGGTGGGCGTCGGCGAAGGCGCGCAGCACGCCGGGGATGATCCGGCCGGGATTGCGTCCGGCCTCGCGCATGTCGAGGAGGCGGACGGTGTCCGCGTCGTCGCCGAGCGCGTCCCGGATCAGCCGCAGCCGGTCGCCGGGCACGGCGACCGCCACGGGCTCGCCGGCCGCGAGCGCCTCGCGCACGAAGGGGACGGTGCCCTCCAGGTACTCCCGGTCGTCCCGGTAGAAGAGGGCGGGGTGGACGAAGGGACCGGGAGGTGTTTCCAGGGGTTCGGCCGCGGCACTCATGACATCGACACCTCGATCGTCGACAGGTCGGGCCAGAACGTCTCCAGCACCCTGCGCAGGGCGGGCGGCGGGCGGCGCACCACGAACCGGCGGCCGTCCCCGAGCCGTCCGGCGGCCGCCGCGAGCGCACCGGCGCCGGCGACGTCGACGAACGTCACCTCGGACAGTTCCAGGTGGTACACGGCCTCACCCTCGCGCACCGCCTGCTCCAGCACGCGCTCCCAGATCGTATGCGTGGCCAGGCCGATCTCCCCGGCCGCGCGGACACCACGGCCGCCCTCCAGCGGGCGCACCGTCAGACACGACGTCGTGGTCCCGGACCCGTACGGCGCCCGGTGGCTGTGCCCCAACACCCGTCTCCCCACGCTCCCGGGCCTGTACGGTACCCCGTTGGTTCCCGGCCATTCCCCGGCACGGTGTGTAGTACGCCGCGGGGCGGGCAGGCGCACCCTCGGCGCAGCCGGGACCCCGGGCAGCCTACCGCTCCGGTGCCGGCCGAACCCCACCCGGACGTCCCGACCCCCCACGAGGACCGACAAGGCGGTGACATGACCTTCGCGGCACCCCTCCCCCTCCTCGGAAGGCTGGACACCTTGGTCATCGGCGCTCACACGGACGCGGGCCGGGCGCTGCTCGCCCCGCGCGGCGAGCTGGTCCGCGGATGCGCCCAGGCCCTGGCCGAGAAGCTGGCGCGGCTGCCCGCCGGCACGGCCCGGGTCGACGTGGACATGAGCGGCGTGCACTTCATGGACACGGCGGGGCTGGAATTCCTGGAGGTGCTGCGCGACCACGGCCGGAAGCGGTCGGTGCCGGTCACGACCGTCCGCTGGAGCGGCCAGCCGCGCCGCATCCTGGAGCTCGCCGGCCTCGACGTCGCGGACCCGCTGCGCTCCCCGGCGCCGGAGGACGTGCCGCCGCGCACCGTCTCGGCGGTGGCGCTGGAACGGGAGGAGCGGCTGCACCTGCTCCAGGAGGAGGTGCGGCAGCTGCGGCGGGCGATCGCCTCGCGCCCGGTGATCGACCAGGCCCGCGGCATCCTGATGGCGACGCACGGGTGCACCTCGGACGAGGCCTGGCACATCCTGCGGGAGGCGTCCCAGCTGTCCAACACCAAGCTCCGCGCGGTCGCGGAGGCGCTCACCGCCGGCGCGGGGGCGCAGGGCGCCCCCCTGCCCGAGGAGGTCCGCTCCGCCCTGGCCCGGGCCCTGGCCCGCCGTCCGGCACGATGACATCGGCCCGTGCGGGGTACCCGGCGACGGACGACCACCGGCCCCGCGAACGGGAGGCAGCACCATGAGCGAGCTGAGCGAGCACACTCCGTCCCAGGCCGAGGGCGACCGGGACGACGACGAGTGGACCACCCCCGAGGTCCCGCACTCCACCCCGTCCCAGGCGGAGGGCGAACGCGACTCCGCGGACGCGCCCGCCGCGTCCGACGACAGCGCCGGGGGGCGGCTGAACCGCCGGGGGTGAGGGCGCGCCCTTCGGGGACCTCGGCGGCTCTCACCCCTCCCCTCCGCTTCTGGTTCCGGCGTTTCTGCGGCTCAGGCCGGGAAGAACGTCTCCATGGCGTCTTCCTCCACCATCCTGAGCAACTCGTCGACGTCGAGCTGGTGGATGGCCGAGGCGAGCTCGCGTGCCACAGCCGCCGCTCGCGCCCTCCGCTCCGTGAGCGGCCCCTCCTCGATCCTGGCCCTGACGTCCCGCGACGCGCGTTCGAACATCGCGAGGGCGAGGTCCTTCGTCTCCGGCTCCTGGATGACGAACGACACGTGTGTACTCGACCTGTCGGTCGCACGTGCGGTGTGCGCGACCCCGGGAGGCATGTAGAGCGCCTCGCCCCGACGAAGGGTGAAGTCCGCGACGCCGGTGCCGGGACCCGCTCCGACGAGGGCGCCGGTCGACCACCAGGCCGATGGTGGGTTCTTCTCCACGAGCCACTGTTTCGAGCCGGCGATCTGCACGGCCACCACGTGCTGGCCGTCCCGGTGCCAGCCGAGTCCAGGGTTGTGCGCCGGCGTGTGGAACATGGTCGCGCCGCAGGAGGCGCGCAACGCCGACGCCATGTGCGCGGCCATCGCGCCGAGCGAGTCGATGAGCTGGTGGGCCTGGTAGACCATCACGGTGGCCCCTTCGGCCACCAGACGCCGGGCCTTCGCCCGGTCCAGGAGCCCGGGGTCCGAGTCCGCCGACGGCGCTCCCCCGATGACCACCTCCCGGTCCGGAAGCTGTCTGCCGTCCCGGGCGAAGGAGATGCGCGGCGGGCGCAGCGACCTCTCCTCCAGCAGCCGGTCGATCGTGATGCGGTCGAGGGAGGAGAGAAAGGAGGGTGCGATGGACAGCGGACTCGTCCGCTTCCCCCAGACCGTCTCCATGTCCGATCCCTCGGCGGTCAGCAGGTCGAACGCGCGTGCCCTCGTCATTGCGACGGTTCCTCTCACGATCGCGGCCGGATGACGACCATTCTGTGGAAGTGCTCGAGCTGCTCGGTGTCCTCGTCTATCGGGATGCCGTCCACCTGGACCCAGGCATGAGCGGTGAAGGGCTCCGTGCGCACTCCCACACACCATTCGGGCCAGGTGCCGCACATGCGGCACAACAGCGCGGTGGCGATCGACCGCTGCAGGCACCACGGCCCCGTGCACATCACGCTGACGAAGAGGACGGCGTTGCGGGCCCGGTGGGCTTCCTCCGGACGACTCGCACGCGCGCCGCGGCGGAACGCTCCGAGCAGAGCGAACTGACGCTCGGGCGACAGCTTCGCGATGCCCCGGGCGAGGAGGACCGCGACCCCCGCCAGCGGGCGGATCCACAGCGGCGGCTGCGAGACCGCCCGCTCGTTGACCATCGAAACGCTCATCGGACGAGCAACTTCGCAGCCTGGAGCTGGCGCACCAGTGTGTGGACGTCCGACACGGTCTGCTCCGACGCGCCGGGGTACTTCTCCTGGAGTCGGCTCGCCGCCGACTCCACGGTCTCGCCGCTCAGCAGCAGACGGACGACCTCGGACCCCGTGCCGTTCAGCTGCCAGTATCGTCCCGTCCGCTTGTGGAGGAACACTATTCCGTCCTCGGACTCGATCATCGTGACGAAGGGGGAGAGGGCTATGCCTGTCATCCGGAGCCTCCTGGTTCGTGGTGTCAGCGCGGCTTGGGGCCGACCTTCGTCGGCAGGGAACGGAGCCATGCCTCGCAGGCCATGGTCTTCTCGAGCGGTCCGATGTGCATGGGGTCCGGCATGATGCCCGAGAGTGCGCGGCGGAAGCCTTCGCGACCGATCAGCCCCAGATCGGCAAGGCGCGACTCCTCACAGATCTCTCGCATCCTTGGGAGGTTGCGCTTCCGGCCCTCGTAGGTGTCCCTGGTGAAATGGCTCTTGGTGGTCCGATCGAGGACGTAATCCGGCACCGTTCCGCGCAGGGCGGCCGCCAGGACGGGTTTGTGACGGCCGGCCACATACCGGTCCTCCAGCCGGACGGACAGCGCCGTCTCCACCACCCGGTCGTCGAGGAAGGGAGCCTCGAAACTCACACCGGAACGCTCCCCGAAAGTGTTCGCGAAGCGAACGATCCAACCGTTCAGGCGGATGCAGCGCAGTATCTCGTGGTGCGCGGGAATCGACGACATCGGCTGGGGGTTCTCCGCCGCCGTGGCGCGCATCGTTTCCTGGACCAGTGCGGCGGCTTCCCGGGAAGCCCACGGAGGGAGTCGCGGGGCGGGCTCCCAGCCCACTTCCGATTCGATTTCGGGCGGGGAGAGCAGTGCGTCAGCGGATCGGTGCAACCATTCGGCGTAGGGCGGAAAGGCCCGGACGACGCGCAGGGTCGTGGCGAGGGACCAGCGTCGCCGGGCGCGCATCGCGCGGACCATGCCCAGGGATCCGAGCAGACTCCGCTGAGCCATGGCGTTGGCATGGGTCGTTCCGGTGGCCGCCAGTTCATCGCTGCCGTGGCCCTGGAGGTGTCTGGTGACCCCGTGCGAGGCCATGATCCGGGCGACGTCCTCCATGTGGCTCGTCATGGCGATGAACGGCGGTGGTTCGTCCACCGCCAGGTCGTCGCGGTCCACGGAGTCGTAGTACGGCGATGCCGTGTCCTTGTCGAGGACGATGTGCTCGGCACCGGGGAGGTCCGCCGCGGCCCGGTCGGCCACGGAGTCGTCGCAGTTCATCGGGTCCATGAGCCGGCGTCGTATGGTCACGAGCCGACCGCCCTGCCCGGCGGCGAGGAAACACAGGCTCGTCGAGTCCATTCCGCCGGAGAGATCGGCCCCGATGACCGGTGACGTGCCCGCTCGCGCCGCGACCGCCGCGACCAGCGCCTTACGGAACTCGGGAGCGGCCGCATCGACCGGAAGCTCCGGTTCCGGAGGAGTCCACCACCGGACCGGCTCGGCGGTTCCGTCGGGACGCAGAGACAGGTAATGCGCAAAGGGAAGGGAGTCGACCTCCCGCCACACACTGCGCTCGCTCAACGGCCACGGTGGGGTGAAGGCGAGCAGATGCATCGCGAGCTGATCCTCGGCCAGGGTCAGCCGTCGCAGTTCGCCCAGTGCGGACAGCCGGTTCGCCGCCACCGTGATACCGGCGCACGACGTGGAGAAGAGCTCCCGCGCGCCGGAGAGACTGCCTTGCGCCCTGACGAAACCGTCGACGGAGGCGACCAGGTGGAAGGAGCCTTCGGTGCGGTCCACGATCCTGTCGAGTTCTCGCACCGTGCGGACTTTCCCGAGCAGTGCCAGGAGTTCGGGTTCCGTGGTGTGCGCGGCACCGAAGAGTACGAGCTTCGACGGACCGGCCTGGACGCAGACGGCAGCGTCCGCCGGCCAGTTCCCCACCAGCCAGGGACGGCCGGAATGATGGCGGATCGTGTTCTTCCGGTACTCCTCGGGGAGCCGGGCGCTCACCCCGTCCGCGGCGGGGTGGTCGGGCAGAATGACGAATTCCATGGACGGCTCCCAACGGTGCAGGTGGCCCGCGTCGACGTCGGCCGCGGTCAGGGGGTCATTAGTGGTACGTGTAGAAGAGGTCCGGAAGCCATCCCCCGCCGCTCCAACGGGTCTTCTGGAGGAATTCGCCGATCTCGAACAGCGCGGGCGCCTCGTAGCAATTCGCCTTGTCCATGTCCCTGCGGTTCCTTTCTCGGTTTCGGTACGGGTTCACGTTCCGCGGACCGCGGTGAAGAAGCCTTCGGCGCGGTCCGCGATCCTGTCGGTTTCTCGCACCGCGCGAACCTCTGCGAGCGGTGCCGGGAGTCCGGGATGTGCCGGTGGCCCGCGTCGACGCCGGCCGCGGGGGGTCAGAGGGCGTACGACGCGTGAATGAGGTCCGGAAGCCGTCCCACACCGGCCCAACGGGTCCTCTGGAGGAATCCGCCGATCTCGAACAGCGCGGGCGCCTCGTAGCAGGCTGTCGTGTTCATGTTTTTCAACTCCTTCGGGAATTGACGCGGTGGACGTGCTGCCCGAATGGGCACAGGTGGAAGACTGCCGGTCCGGCCTCATGAAGTCGTTGACTGGCCCTGCACGCTTCTTGACGGTTCTCGCACGTCGGCACCGAGCCGAGTCAGCCGTCGGTACTCCTTGGGCGGCATTCCGTAGGCGGCACGGAAAGCGCGGCTGAAGTGGGCGCTGTCGGTGAAGCCCCAGCGAGCGGCGATGGCGTGCACCGGACGGCTGTTCAGGGCGGGGTCGGCCAGGGCGCGGCGACAGTTCTCCAGGCGTCGCTCCCGGACCCAGGCCGCGACCGTCAGCCCTTCTTCCTGGAAGAGCTTGTACAGACTGCGGGTGGAGATCTGATGAGCCGCCGCGATGGCCTGGGGGGAGAGCCGGGCGTCTCCGAGGTGGCGCTCGATGAAGCCCTGGACGCGCAGCATCAGCGCACGCCGGTGCGACTCGGACGGTGCGGACCTCTCGGCTTCCAGTGCGTGGACGAGCAGGGCGGTCAGCAGGTCGAGCAGGACGCCGCCCAGCCGGGCGGTGTCGGCCGGGCGGTAGCGATCGGCGTCCCGGACCAGTCCGGTGAGGAAGCCCGACAGCAGCGCGCCGATCCCGTCGCGGCCGGACAGCCGCCTGCCGACGAGCCGGTCCACGCTGCCGGGTGACAAGGGCAGTCGCGCCTTGGGAATCTGCACCTGGATGAGTTCGGCGGAGCCCTGCGGTGCGGCGGCCACCGAGTGGAGCGGCCGGGAACCGTCGTGCAGGACCATCTCTCCTGCCCCGAGCACGGTGTCCCGGCCGGCGTGGGTGACTCTGTGGCAGCCGCGCACGGGGAGCGCCAACTGGTACAGCTCGGGATCGGATCCGCGGATCAGTCTCGGGGTGCGCAGCACCAGGAGCGGCCCGAGGGCCCGGGGGACCGGGGACGGGGGCCCGAGTTCCAGGGTGAGCGGTGCCGCCCCGACGTCGTCCGCGTGCTCCCCGGTGGTGTCCGTCGGTCCGTGTGTGCCGGCGGTCGGCCCCCGCCGCCGGTCAAGCCGTTCCTGCGCGGGCGCGTCCTCGCTGCGGTACACGGTCTGCAACAGAACCGTCCCCTCCTTCGGTGGTACCGGGTGACTGGCTGGCCGTGTCGCCCTGGAGCCCGAAGGGCACGGCCGGGACGCGGCACGCGGCGTGCGGCCGTCCCGGACGGCCAGGGCGTGTCCCACCGTGATCCGGCGGCCGTCGGAAATCCTGCGGAAAGTCTTGAGCAGGGCTTGGAACCGCTGGTCAACGGCTTGGTCCGCCGAGGAGGACGGCACCCCGATGCGGCCCGACGAGGCGGCGCGCGCGTTCGCCGCCCTCGTCGACGAGGGCGGCCTGCGTCGGGTGCGACCGCTCGACCCGCGCCACGGGTACGCGCCGCCGCTGCTCGCCGGTGGCGTGCGGTCGGAGACGGCGCCGGGGGTGCTCGGGCATGCCGGGATGCGGATCACGTCGAAGGTGTACGCGTGTCCGCCGCCCGGTGCGGCGCGGAAGGGCACGGAGCGGGTGGCGGCGCGCGTCCCGGAGGATCTGTGCGACCACTCCGTGACCACCTCGCCGACCGAGTCGGCTCCGCGGTCCGCCCGGAGGCGGACGCGGCCCCTCCGGCAGGAGGTCAGGACGCTCCCGGGGCCGAGGCGTCTGGTGGGGCGGGTGGGACTCGAACCCACGGCCGACGGATTATGAGTCCGCTGCTCTAACCGGCTGAGCTACCGCCCCATAACGGCGTGTCGCGTACATGTGTGCGCGCCGTCTGCCGCAGCATAGCCGCTCATACGATCTCCTGCTTCGGATGGTCGGCTGCCCACGGTCTTCGTGACCATGGAGACTGCGCCGCACCCCGCGCGGTTCCCCCGGACATGAAAAAGGACCCCTACGGGGTCCTCGTTCACCATGCTCCCCCGACTGGACTCGAACCAGTAACCTGCCGGTTAACAGCCGGCTGCTCTGCCAATTGAGCTACGGAGGACCGAGCTCCCCCGACTGGACTCGAACCAGTAACCTGCCGGTTAACAGCCGGCTGCTCTGCCAATTGAGCTACGGAGGAATGACTCGTTGCATCGAACGTGTCCGCCTGGGTATCCGCCAGGGGGCGCTCGCTCGCTGCGACACATACATTAGCGCAAGCAGGGGGGTGCTCCGCCAATCGGTACTCCCCGGCGCGGTCAGCGCGTCGCGGGACCTTCACAGACCGGAACAACGGAAGGGTGGCCGCCATGAAGTACCGGCTCACGTTCGTCGCCGGAGCAGCCCTGGGCTACGTCCTGGGCACGAAAGCCGGCCGGGAGCGGTACGAGCAGCTGCGGAGGTCCGCGCAGCAGCTCACCCGGAACCCCGCGGTGCGCAACACCGCGGAGAGCGCGGCGCAGCAGAGCCGCGAGTTCGCGGACAAGGCCTACCAGGCGGTGAGCCACAAGGTCGGCGACCGCATGCCCGACTCGGTCGCCCAGCGGGTCCGCACCCTCCGCGAACGCACGGCCCACGGCCCGGCGGAGGACGACTGGGGCACCAGCAACACCTAGGGGCCCCTCGGAGGCGCCCAGGCCCCACCCACCCCTCCGCATGCGGCAAAATTCGCCGTATGGGGATAGTCGCCGGACTGGACAGCGCGCCAGACTTCACTCGCATCGTCGTCTGTGACACGGACACCGGAGCCGTGCTCAGACAGGGGTACGCCCAGCATCCGGTCCAGGGTGCCGACGGCGGCCGTCCCTCCGACGTCGACCCGCAGGCCTGGCTGCTGTCCCTCGGGGAGGCGGCGGGCGGCGGCCTGCTGGAGGGCGTGCAGGCCATCGGCGTCTCCGCGCAGGCGAACGCGCTGGTGCCGCTGGACGCGCAGGGCAACACCGTGCGCCCGGCGATGACCGGCGGCGACAAGCGGGCGCAGGTCGCGGCGGCCGATCTGGTCGACGCGTTCGGCGGGCGCGAGGCGTGGGCGCAAGCCGTGGGCTGTGTGCCGGGGGCCGCGCAGTCGGTGACCAAGCTGCGCTGGATGGCCCGCAGCGAACCGGAGAACGCGGCGCGCACCGCCGTCCTGCTGCAGGCGCACGACTGGCTGGTGTGGCAGCTCCTCGGCAGGCCGGTGCGGCGCACCACCGACCGGGGCGGGGCCTCCGGCACCGGCTACTGGGCGGCGGCCACCGGCGGTTATCGGCCCGATCTGGTGGAGCTGGCGCTCGGTCACCAGGCGATGCTGCCCGAGGTGATCGGCCCGGCGGACGCGGCCGGTACGACCCCGGAGGGGCTGCTGATCTCCGCCGGCACGGGCGAGACGATGGCGGCGGCGTTCGGACTCGGGATCGGGCTGGGCGACGCGGTGGTGTCGCTGGGCGCGTCCGGATCGGTGATGGCGGTGCACCCCGAGGCGCTCGTCGACCAGCACGGGATGATCACCTCCCTGGCGGACGCGACCGGCATGCACCTGCCCGTCGTCACCACCCTGAACGCCGTGCGCGCCCTGCGCGGGACCGCCGAACTGCTCGGGGTGCCCGACCTGGAGAGCCTGTCCGACCTGGCGATGAAGTCGACGCCGGGGTCGCACGGTCTGGTGCTGCTGCCGTACCTGGAGGGCGAGCGCACCCCGAGCCTGCCGCACACCGCCGGGACCCTGGCGGGGCTGCGGCGCGAGTCGATGAAGCCGGAGCACCTGGCGCGGGCCGCGTTCGAGGGCATGCTGTGCGGGCTCGCGGACGCGCTGGACGTGCTGCGCGGCCGGGGCGTGGAGGTGCGGCGGGTCTTCCTGCTGGGTCCGGCCGCGGAGTTGCCGGCCGTGCAGTCGGCGGCGCCCGCGCTGTTCGGGGCGCAGGTGGTGGTGCCGCAGCCCGCGGACTACGCGGCGATCGGCGCGGCCCGGCAGGCGGCCTGGGCGCTCGGCGTGTCGCAGGGCGCTCTCGATCCGCGCACCCCGCCCGTCTGGCCGGGCCCGGTGGCGCAGGTGCTGGATCCCGGGGAGGAGCTGGCGGTGGGCCAGGCGGTGCGCCAGCAGTACGTGTCGGTGCGCGAGCAGACGCACCCCGGAGCCTTCCGCCCGTAGCGCAACGGCGGGTTCCGGCCGGTTAATTCGGTTGAGGTAACGCGGGTGGAGTGTTCGACGATGGGGGCCACGGACAGCCAACGCCCCCGTCGACCACTCCGAGAGATTCAGCGTGCTCATACGACTCCTGCGGACCCACCTCGAGCCCTACAAGAGACCCATCGCCCTGCTGGTGCTGCTGCAGTTCCTGCAGACCTGCGCCTCGCTCTACCTGCCCACGCTCAACGCGGACATCATCGACCGGGGTGTCGTCGAGGGCGACACCGGTTACATCCTGGGCCACGGCGTCCTGATGACCGGCATCTCGCTGGCCCAGGTCGTGTGCAACATCGGCGCCGTCCACTACGGCGCCCGGACCGCGTCGGCACTGGGGCGGGACGTGCGCGCCGCCGTGTTCGACCGGGTGCAGTCGTTCTCCGCGCGTGAAGTGAACCACTTCGGCGCGCCCTCGCTGATCACCCGTACGACGAACGACGTCCAGCAGGTGCAGATGCTGGTCCTGATGACGTTCACCCTGATGGTGTCGGCGCCCATCATGTGCGTGGGCGGCATCGTGATGGCGCTCGGCCTGGACGTCCCGCTGTCCGGGGTGCTGGTCGCGGTGGTGCCGGTGCTGGGCGTCTGCGTGACGCTGATCGTACGGCGGCTGCGTCCGCTGTTCCGGACGATGCAGGGGCGGCTCGACACGGTGAACCGGGTGCTGCGCGAGCAGATCACCGGCAACCGGGTGATCCGCGCCTTCGTGCGGGACGCGTACGAGCAGGAGCGGTTCAGGAGGTCCAACACCGAGCTGACCGACGTGTCGCTGCGCGCGGGCAACCTGCTCGCGCTGATGTTCCCGGTGGTCATGACGGTGGTGAACCTGTCGTCGATCGCGGTGGTGTGGTTCGGCGCGCACCGCATCGACAGCGGCGGGATGCAGATCGGTGACCTGACCGCGTTCCTCGCCTACCTGATGCAGATCGTCATGTCCGTGATGATGGCCACCTTCATGTTCATGATGGTGCCGCGCGCCGAGGTCTGCGCCGAGCGCATCCACGAGGTGCTGGACACCTCCTCCAGCGTGGTGCCGCCCGTCGCGCCCGTCACCGAGCTGCGCCGGCACGGCCATCTGGAGATCCGGGGCGCGGGCTTCCGCTACCCGGGCGCCGAGGAGCCGGTGCTGAGGGCCGTCGACCTGGTGGCGCGGCCCGGCGAGGTCACCGCCGTGATCGGCTCGACCGGCAGCGGCAAGTCCACGCTGCTCGGTCTCGTCCCCCGGCTGTTCGACGCGACCGACGGG
The DNA here is from genome assembly GCF_040302425.1 of Streptomyces sp. NPDC126497. Taxonomy (NCBI): domain Bacteria; kingdom Bacillati; phylum Actinomycetota; class Actinomycetes; order Kitasatosporales; family Streptomycetaceae; genus Streptomyces; species Streptomyces sp. NPDC126497. The sequence goes on along the minus strand of NZ_JBEORT010000052.1, from coordinate 27,816 downwards.
GAGGTGCTGGTCGACGGGGTGCCGGTGGCGGACCTCGATCCGGCGCTGCTGGCGAGGACGGTCGGGCTCGTGCCGCAGAAGCCCTACCTCTTCGCGGGCACGGTGGCGACGAACCTGCGCTACGGCAACCCGGACGCCACCGACGAGGAGCTGTGGCACGCGCTGGAGGTGGCGCAGGGCAAGGACTTCGTGGAGCGGCTCGAGGGCGGCCTCGACGCGCCGATCGCGCAGGGCGGGACGAACGTCTCCGGCGGTCAGCGCCAGCGCCTCGCGATCGCCCGGACGCTGGTGCAGCGCCCGGAGATCTACCTCTTCGACGACTCCTTCTCCGCGCTCGACTACGCCACCGACGCGGCCCTGCGGGCGGCCCTCGGACGGGAGACGGCCGGGGCGACCGTGGTGATCGTCGCCCAGCGGGTGGCGACCATCCGGGACGCCGACCGGATCGTGGTCCTGGACGAGGGCCGGGTCGTCGGCACCGGCCGGCACCACGAACTGATGGCGGACAACGACACCTACCGGGAGATCGTGCTCTCCCAGCTGACGGAAGCGGAGGCTGCCTGATGGCCGGGCCCGGAGGACGGATGATGGCCGGGGGCGGCCCCGACCAGCGGTCGATCGACTTCAAGGGGTCGAGCAGACGGCTGATCGCCCGGTTCGCACCGGAGCGCCTGACGATCTACGGGCTGCTGGCCTGTGTCGTGCTCAGCGTGGGGCTGACCGTGATCGGGCCGAAGATCCTCGGCGAGGCGACCGACCTGGTCTTCTCCGGCATCGTCGGGCGGGAGATGCCGGAGGGCGACACCAGGGAGCAGGTGCTGGACTCGATGCGGGAGCGCGGCGAGGGCGACGTCGCCGACATGCTCCGCGGCACCGACTTCACCCCCGGCGAGGGCATCGACTTCACGGCCGTGGGCAACGTCCTGCTGGTCGCGCTGGCGGTGTTCGGGGCCGCCGGCCTGCTGATGGCGATGGCGACCCGGCTGGTGAACCGGGCGGTCAACCACACCGTGTTCCGGATGCGCGAGGACGTGCAGACGAAGCTGTCGCGGCTGCCGCTGTCGTACTTCGACAAGCGGCAGCGCGGTGAGGTGCTCAGCCGCGCCACCAACGACATCGACAACATCGGGCAGACGCTCCAGCAGTCGATGGGCCAGCTGATCAACTCGCTGCTCACCATCATCGGCGTGCTCGCGATGATGTTCTACGTCTCGTGGATCCTGGCACTGGTCGCGCTGGTGACGGTGCCGCTGTCGTTCGTCGTCGCCACCCGCGTGGGCAAGCGGTCGCAGCCGCACTTCGTGCAGCAGTGGCGCTCCACCGGCACCCTCAACGCGCACATCGAGGAGATGTACACCGGACACACCCTGGTGAAGGTGTTCGGGCGTCAGGAGGAGTCGGCGCGGAAGTTCGCCGAGGAGAACGACGCGCTGTACGAGGCCGGGTTCAAGGCGCAGTTCAACAGCGGCATCATGCAGCCGCTGATGTTCTTCGTCTCGAACATCAACTACGTGCTGGTGGCGGTCGTCGGGGGCCTGCGGGTCGCGTCGGGCGCGCTGTCCATCGGTGACGTGCAGGCGTTCATCCAGTACTCGCGGCAGTTCTCCATGCCGCTGACCCAGGTCGCCTCGATGGCGAACCTGGTGCAGTCGGGTGTCGCCTCGGCGGAGCGGGTCTTCGAACTGCTCGACGCCGAGGAGCAGGAGGCGGACGTCTCACCGGCCGAGAAGCCCGAGCGGCTGCGCGGACGGGTGGCGCTGGAGCACGTGTCGTTCCGGTACGACCCCGAGAAGCCGCTGATCGAGGACCTGTCGCTGACGGTCGAGCCGGGCCACACGGTGGCGATCGTCGGTCCGACGGGGGCCGGCAAGACGACGCTGGTGAACCTGCTGATGCGGTTCTACGAGGTGTCCGGCGGACGGATCACGCTCGACGGCGTCGACATGGCGAGGATGTCCCGGGACGAACTGCGGTCCCGGATCGGCATGGTGCTGCAGGACACCTGGCTGTTCGGCGGCACCATCGCGGAGAACATCGCGTACGGGGCGTCCCGTGAGGTCACCCGGGAGGAGATCGAGGAGGCGGCCCGGGCGGCGCACGCCGACCGGTTCGTCCGGACGCTGCCCGACGGGTACGACACGGTGATCGACGACGAGGGCGGCGGGGTGAGCGCGGGCGAGAAGCAGCTCATCACGATCGCCCGGGCGTTCCTGTCCGACCCGGTGATCCTGGTGCTGGACGAGGCGACGAGCTCCGTGGACACCCGTACCGAGGTGCTGATCCAGAAGGCGATGGCGCAACTGGCGCACGGACGCACGTCGTTCGTGATCGCGCACCGGCTGTCCACGATCCGGGACGCGGACACGATCCTGGTGATGGAGAACGGCTCGATCGTCGAGCAGGGCGCGCACAAGGAGCTGCTGGCGGCGGACGGCGCGTACGCCCGCCTGTACCAGGCCCAGTTCGCCCGGGCGGTGGCGGAGGTCGACTGAGGCGCGTCGAGCGCCGGAGGGGCCGAGGTCCGGCCCCCTCCGGCGCTCGGGGAGCGGGGTCCGGGCGGAGCCCCGGGCCGGGGCGGCGGCGAGGGGTCAGTCCAGGTAGCCGCGCAGCTGGTCGGCGAAGGTGTGGTCGCGGAGCTTGTTCAGCGTCTTGGACTCGATCTGCCGTATGCGCTCGCGCGTGACGCCGAAGAGCCGCCCGATCTCCTCCAGCGTCCGGGGACGCCCGTCGACCAGCCCGTACCGCAGCTGGACCACCTTCCGCTCCCGCTCCCCCAGCGTCGACAGCACCGCCTCCAGGTGCTCCCGCAACAGCAGGAACGCCGCCGACTCCACGGGACTCGCCGCGTCCCCGTCCTCGATGAGATCGCCGAGCGCGACGTCCTCCTCCTCCCCCACCGGCGCGTGCAGCGACACCGGTTCCTGCGCCAGCCGCAGCACCTCGCCGACCCGCTCGGGCGGCAGGTCCAGGTGCGCGGCGACCTCCTCCGGCGTCGGCTCGTACCCCCGCTCCTGCAGGATCCGCCGCTGCACCCGCACCACCCGGTTGATGAGCTCCACCACGTGCACGGGGACGCGGATGGTCCGGGCCTGGTCGGCCAGCGCGCGCGACATGGCCTGCCGGATCCACCAGGTGGCGTACGTGGAGAACTTGTAGCCCCGCGCGTAGTCGAACTTCTCCACCGCCCGGATCAGCCCGAGGTTGCCCTCCTGGACCAGGTCCAGCATGGTCAGCCCGCGGCCCACGTACCGCTTGGCGACGGAGACGACGAGCCGAAGGTTCGCCTCGATCAGCCGCCGCTTGGCCATCCGGCCCATGACGACGAGCCGGTCCAGGTCGCCGGCGAGCCTGCTGTCCAGATCGGGGGCCAGCCGCAGTTTCTCCTCGGCGAACAGCCCCGCCTCGACACGACGGGCGAGTTCGACCTCCTCGGCGGCGGTCAGCAGCGGGATGCGCCCGATCTCGCGCAGGTACTGCCGGAACAGGTCCGAGGAGGGGCCCCCGGTCTCGGGGCGGACGGGCGCGGCCGGCGCGGCGGGCTCAGCCTGCTCCACGGGCTCGGCCGGCCCGGCGGATTCGGCGGGGTCGGCCGGCTCGGCGGATCCGGCCGGCTCGGGCGGTGTCTCGGGGTGGTGTGCGACGCGGCTCCGCGCGGGCACGGCGACGAGGACGCCGGCGTCGGGCTGGGTGGGGGTCCGGGTCTGGGTCTGCACGGGGGCGACCTCCAGGATGATCGCTGCCGGGGGGGGTGGGGCAGCGGTACTTCGGGAACGGAGTCGGCGGCCCCGCCGCTGTCCGTCCCGTACGCGATGAGCGACACCGCGGACGTCCGGGATCCGCCGGTGAGGGATCGGCCGCGCTCCGAGGACTCAGGCACCGCACCCCAGTGTGGGGTACGACACATCGTCCCCACGAGGGGCGTGCGATGACTTTTTGCGTTCGTCCGGTGACCGGCCGATTACCCGGGCCCGGTCCCGTCCGCGCTCACAGCGCGGCCGCGCCGTGCTCCCGCAGGGCCTGGTCGTACTGCTGGAGGACCCACAACTCGTTCTGCACGGCCGCCAGTTCACCCGGGTCGCCGTGGGTGCTGAGACGGGTGAGGCGGCTGGCGACGTCACGGATGCGGCGCTCGACCGCGCGGCGCCGGACGGTGACCAGCTGGGCGCCCGCGTAGGTCTCGTCGACCTCCTTGACGCCCCGGTGCAGCAGGATCGCCTCGACGGCGAGTTCGGTGACCATGGCCCGGACGGTGTCGTCGGGAGCGGCCTCCCGGACCCGGATCAGGTACTCCTGCGGGTCCTGCACGCCGTACTCCGCGCCGCCCGCGTCCAGGATCGCCTGCCGCACGGCCGCGTAGGGCGGGGCGGTGAACTCGTCGACCCCGTACGCGTCGAAGGCCGGGGAGACCAGCTCCGGGCGCTGGAGGGCGAGCTTGAGCAGTTCGCGTTCGGTGGCGAAGACCGGGTTGCGGAGGGTGAGGGCGGGGCCGCGCGGGACCGGCCGGTCCGGGACGGAGGCGTACGGCCGGGGGTCGCCGCCGCGCTGCCGGCGGTCCGGCTCCGGACCCTTGCCGCCGCGGTCGCGGGCCCAGCGGGCGAGCTGGGCGACCCGCTTGACGACGAACTGGGTGTCGAGGATGCCGAGCATGCCGGCGAGCTGCACGGCGACCTCGTGCTGAGCTCCGCTGTTCTTGATCCGCGCCACGATCGGGGCGGCCTCGTCGAGGGCGGCGGCACGGCCGGCCGGGGTGTCCAGGTCGTAGCGGCGGACGATCTGACGGAGGGCGAACTCGAAGAGCGGGGTGCGGGGTTCGACCAGGTCGGCGATCGCCTCGTCGCCCTTGGCGAGACGCAGGTCGCAGGGGTCCATGCCGTCGGGGGCGATGGCGATGTAGGTCTCGGCGGCGAACTTCTGGTCGTCCTCGAAGGCGCGCAGGGCCGCCTTCTGGCCGGCCGCGTCGCCGTCGAAGGTGAAGATCACGCGCGCGCTGCCGTTGTCCATGAGCAGCCGGCGCAGGATCTTGATGTGGTCGCCGCCGAAGGCGGTGCCGCAGGTGGCGATGGCCGTCGTCACCCCGGCCAGGTGGCAGGCCATGACGTCGGTGTAGCCCTCGACGACGACCGCGCGGGAGGACTTGGCGATGTCCTTCTTCGCCAGGTCGATGCCGTAGAGGACCTGGGACTTCTTGTAGATCGCGGTCTCGGGGGTGTTGAGGTACTTGGGGCCGGTGTCCGCCTCGTACAGCTTGCGGGCGCCGAAGCCGACGACCTCCCCGCCGATGTCGCGGATGGGCCACATCAGCCGGCCGCGGAAGCGGTCGATGGGGCCGCGGCGGCCCTCCTGGGAGAGACCGGAGAGGACCAGCTCCTTGTCGCTGAAGCCCTTGCCGCGCAGGAAGCGGGTGAGGTGGTCCCAGCCCTGCGGGCTGTAGCCGACCCCGAAGTGGACGGCGGCGGCCTGGTCGAAGCCGCGGTCGGCGAGGAAGGCCCGGCCGGTGTCCGCCTCGGGCGAGGTGGCGAGCTGCTCCGCGTACCACTCGGCGGCGATCTTGTGGGCCTCGACCAGCCGGATGCGCTCCCCGCGCTGGTGGGCGGGGTTGTACCCGCCCTCCTCGTAGCGCAGGGTGATGCCGGCCTGGGCGGCGAGGCGCTCGACCGCCTCCGAGAAGGAGAGGTGGTCGATCTTCATCACGAACGTGAGGGTGTCGCCGCCCTCCTGGCAGCCGAAGCAGTGGAAGAGTCCCTTGCTCGGGCTGACCTGGAAGGACGGCGACTTCTCGTCGTGGAAGGGGCAGAGTCCCTTGAGGTTCCCGCCGCCCGCGTTCCGCAGCTGGAGGTACTCGGACACGACGGCGTCGATCGGGACCGCGTCCCGAACCGCCTTCACGTCCTCGTCATTGATCCGTCCTGCCACGCGTGAATTCTACGGGGCCGAGCCGACGTCCCCGGGTGCCGCGGTGCCCGCGGGCCGACGGCACCCGGCGGACGCCCGGACGCCTAGGCGAGAAGACCCTCCAGGGGGACGCGGGGATCCGCCAGCGCCTCCGTGTCCACCCGCACGCCGGACCGGATCAGACCCTGGATCGGCTCCGTGACGTCCCACACGTTCACGTTCATCCCCGCCAGCACGCGCCCTTCCCGGACCCAGAACGCGATGAACTCGCGCTTCCCCGCGTCGCCCCGGATCACCACCTGGTCGTACGACCCCGGCGGCGCCCACCCGGAGTACTCCATCCCCAGGTCGTACTGGTCGGTGAAGAAGTAGGGAACGCGATCGTAGATCTCCTCCCGGCCCAGCATGGAGCGGGCGGCCGCCGGGCCGCCGTTCAGCGCGTTGGCCCAGTGTTCCACCCGCAGCCGCGTGCCGAAGAGGGCGTGCGGGAAGGACGCGACGTCGCCGGCCGCGTAGACGTCCGGGTCGGAGGTGCGCAGCCGCTCGTCGACGAGGACGCCGCCGCCGTCCGCGGGGTCGGCCAGCGCCAGGCCCGCCGCCTCCGCGAGGGAGGTGCGCGGGGCCGCGCCGATGGCCGCGAGGACGGCGTGCGCGGGGTGCTCCTCGCCGTCGTCGGTGCGGGCGGCGAGGACCATGCCGTCCTGTCCGGTGATCTCGGTGAGCGTGGCGTCGAAGTGGAAGCGGACGCCGTGGTCGCGGTGCAGCTCGGCGAAGATCTGGCCGAGCTCGGGGCCGAGGACCGAGTGCAGCGGGGTCCGGCCGCGGTGGACCACGGTGACCTCCGCGCCGTACCCGCGGGCCGCCGCCGCGATCTCCAGGCCGATCCAGCCGGCGCCGGCGATCACCAGATGGCCGTTGTCCCGGCCGAGGGAGGTCAGGACGCCCTTGAGGCGTTCGGCGTGGGCGAGGCGGCGCAGGTGGTGGACGCCCGCGAGGTCCGTGCCGGGGATGTCCAGGCGGCGGGGCTCGGCACCGGTGGCGAGCAGCAGTTTGTCGTAGTGGACGGTGGTGCCGTCGTCGCCGAAGCGGACGGTCCTCGCCTCGCGGTCGACGGCGTCGACGGTCTGGCCGAGGTGCAGCTCGACGTCGTGGTGCGCGTACCAGGCGGGCTCGTGGACGAAGACGCTGTCGCGTTCGTCCTTGCCGAGGAGGTAGCCCTTGGACAGGGGCGGACGCTCGTAGGGGTGGTCGCGCTCGTCGCAGATCAGTATCACGCGGCCGGTGAAGCCCTCCGCTCTCAGCGTCTCGGCCGCCTTGGCGCCCGCCAGTCCGCCTCCGACGATGACGAATGTCTGATCCGCGTCGACCACGTGATGCCTCCTCGTGAAGGTGTCGCCACCTGTGAGCGTCCCGCACACAGCATGATGCCGTAAGGGGAGGCGACCCGATCCGGCCGTACGGCTCACGCCCTCCTCGTGAGACGGGCGTGGAGCGAGCGGGCCGCGGCGTCCGTGAGCGACGCGATCCGGTCGACGATCACCCGTTTGCGGGCACGGTCGTCGGGGGCCCGGTCGAACAGGGTGCGGAACTGCGGGTCCAGGCCCTCGGGGGCGCGGGCGGTGAGCGCGTCGGCCAGTTCCAGGACGACGATCCGCTGGTCGGCGCGGAGCAGCTCCTGTTCGGCGCGCTGCATGACGTACCGGTCGGCGACCGCCTTGAGGACCGCGCACTCCATGCGGGTGCTGCGCGGTACGACCAGCTCGGCGCCGTACCTGGTGAGGTGCCCGGCGCCGAAGGCCTGGCGGGTGGCGCCCTCGGCGGCGAGGCAGAAGCGGCCGATGAGCTGGCTGGTGGCGTCCTTGAGCCGGGCCTGGGCGACGGCGGTCCCGTCGTAGCCGTGCGGCCACCACTCCTGGGCGAGGAGGCGGTCGAGGGCCTCCGCGAGTTCTTCCGGGTCGGTGCCGGCGGGGACGTAGCGGCCGACGGCGACGGCGAAGACGGCCCGGCGTTCCGGCTCGGCGTGCAGGCAGGCCGGGTCGATGTGGCCGGCGTGCAGGCCGTCCTCCACGTCGTGCACCGAGTAGGCCACGTCGTCGGCCCAGTCCATGACCTGGGCCTCGAAGCAGGTGCGGGTGCCGGGGGCGCCCTCGCGGATCCAGTCGAAGACGGGACGGTCGTCGTCGTAGACGCCGAACTTCGGGGAGGCCGGGTCGGTGGGGTGGGCTCCGCGGGGCCAGGGGTACTTGGTGGCGGCGTCGAGGGCGGCGCGGGTGAGGTTGAGGCCGACGGAGCCCTCGGGGGTGAAGCGTTTGGGTTCGATGCGGGTGAGGAGGCGGAGGGACTGGGCGTTGCCCTCGAAGCCGCCGCAGTCCTCGGCGAACTCGTTCAGCGCCTGCTCGCCGTTGTGGCCGAAGGGCGGGTGCCCGAGGTCGTGGGAGAGGCAGGCGGCCTCGACCAGGTCGGGGTCGCAGCCGAGGGCGGCGCCGAGTTCGCGGCCGACCTGGGCGCACTCCAGGGAGTGGGTGAGGCGGGTGCGGGGGCTGGCGTCCCAGACCTGGCTGGGCTCGCCGGGGGTGACGACCTGCGTCTTGCCCGCGAGGCGGCGCAGGGCGGAGGAGTGCAGGATGCGGGCGCGGTCGCGCTGGAAGGCGGTGCGGCCGGGGCGTTTGTCGGGCTCGGGGGCCCAGCGGGCGACTGACGTCGGGTCGTACGCGGTGGGGGGTGCGGTGCCTTCCATGTGCTGAACATTAAGGGGGAGGTGTGACAGTCGGGGCGTGCTCGGGCGGTTCGTGGCGCGGTGGGTCCTTCCGTCCCCGCCGCCCCTTCCCGTCCCCGGGGACTGCGCCCCGGCCCCCTGTGCGCGGTTCCCCGCGCCCCCCGGGTGCCTTCTGCGCCCCTCAGAGGGCCGGTGCCGGCTCCAGGGGCGCGGGGGACGGGGTCCTCGCGGTCCGGTCGTAGCGGTGGAGGAGGAGGCGGGCCATCGCGGGGTGGGTGCCCAGGGGGGCGGAGACGATCCACGGGGCCGCCGCCGCGGACTCCGCGGCGAAGCGGCCGGGGGCGGTGAAGCAGGAGGCGACGGCGACGCGGTGGCGGCCCCGGGCGGCCAGGGCGCGCAGGGCGTCGGGGACGGTGGGGGTGGCGGCGGAGGCGTAGGCGGGGACGACGGGGACGCCGAGGCGCTGGGCGAGCAGCCGTGCGGTGTGGCCCGTGTCGGCCCTCGACTCGGGGTCGCGGGAGCCCGCGGCGGCGAGCACCACCCCGCTCGCGCGGCGGGTCGCCGGGTCCTCCGGGGTGCGCCAGCCGGCCTCGGTGAGGCGGGCGTGCAGGGCGTCCACCAGCAGGGGGTGCGGGCCGAGCGGGGCGGCCACGCGTGTGTGCAGCCGCGCCCCGGCGGCCGTCCCGGGGATGTCCCGCTTGACGTGGTACCCCCGGCTGAGCAGCAGCGGGACGAGGACGGCGGCCCGGGCGCCCCGCGCGTCCAGCCCGGCGAGGGTGTCGGGGAGCAGGGGCTCGTTCAGCTCGATGTGGCCCAGGTGCACGGGCAGGTCCGGGCGCAGCGCGCGGACGCGGTCCAGGAGCTGCCGTACGGTGCTCAGCGCGCGCGGGTCGCGGCTGCCGTGGGCCACGACGACGAGGGCGGGGGGGTTCATGGTGTACGGCGTCATGCACCGATCGTGGGTGCGGGACGTTGCCTTCCCGTTGCGCGGGCGTGACGGGTGTTTTCCGGCGGTTCACGGGGTGGACGGCGGCGGGTGTGAGGCCGCCCGGCCCGGGGCCTCCCCCCGGTCCGTGAAACCGGTCACGGTGTGCGCGGCGAACCGGAGGGCTCGGCGGGGCGTCTCTCCCGGTCGAGGACCGACCGGGGAGGACCCGTCCGATGCGCCGTTTCAGCGTTCGCCGTCCGCGTCCGCCGCGTACCCGTGCGGGGTGGCGGCGGCTGGTGCGGGGGGTGGTGGCGGTGTGCGTGCTGGCGCTGCTGCCGGCGACCTGGCTGCGCCTGACCACGGACGACCGGCTGCGCACCGCCGCCGACGTGCCGCGCACCGACGTCGCCGTGGTCTTCGGCGCGGGCCTGTGGGACGGGGAGCCGTCGCCGTACCTCGCGCACCGGCTGGACGCGGCGGCGGAGCTGTACCGCGCGGGGCGGATCGAGGTGGTGCTGGTCACCGGCGACAACAGCCGCGAGGAGTACGACGAGCCGGACGCGATGCGCGCCTACCTCACCCGGCACGGCGTGCCCGACACGCGGATCGTCGGCGACTACGCGGGCTTCGACACCTGGGACTCCTGCGTCCGCGCGAAGGAGATCTTCGGCGTGGACCGCGCGGTGCTGATCAGCCAGGGCTTCCACATCCGCCGCGCGGTGGCCCTGTGCGAGACGGCCGGCATCACCTCGTACGGCGTCGGCGTCGACGACCGCCACGACGTGACCTGGTACTACGGGGGCGTCCGGGAGATCCTCGCGGCGGGCAAGGCCGCCCTGGACGCCGCCTTCCGCCCGGACCCGCGCTTCCTCGGCCCGAAGGAGCCGGGGGTGGAGCGGGCGCTCGAGGAGGCCGCCGCGCGGACGGGCTGACGTGCCCCTCACCGCGGGCCCCGGCCGGTGGGGAGGCCGCCGTACCCGGGGCGTAACAGCGGCCGGCGCGGTGCGTAACACCGACGGCGCAGCCTGGGCGCATGCGAGAGACCGTGACGCCCACGCACTGCCCCTACTGCGCCCTGCAGTGCGGGATGAATCTGACGCCGGCCCCCGACGGGAGAGCCGTCGTGGTGAGCGAGCGCCCGGACTTCCCGGTGAACCGGGGGGCGCTGTGCGGCAAGGGGCGTACGGCGGCCGCCGTGCTGGCGCCGGGCGTGCGGCTGACCTCGCCGCTGGTGCGGTCCGCGGGGGGCGCGCTGGAGCCGGCCTCCTGGGAGGAGGCGCTGGGGCGGGTCGCCGGGGGGCTCGGGCGGACGCGTGCGCAGTACGGGGCGGACGCGGTCGGGGTGTTCGGCGGGGGCGGGCTGACCAACGAGAAGGCGTACAGCCTGGGGAAGTTCGCCCGGGTGGTGCTGGGGACCTCCCAGATCGACTACAACGGGCGGTTCTGCATGTCGTCGGCCGCGGCGGCGGGCGGCAGGGCGTTCGGTCTCGACCGCGGGCTGCCGTTCCCGCTGGAGGACGTCCCGAGGACGGGCTGCGTGATCCTGGTCGGGTCGAACCCGGCGGAGACCATGCCGCCGTCGCTGCGGTACTTCACCGAACTGCGGGAGAACGGCGGCACGCTGATCGTCGTCGACCCGCGCCGCACGAAGACCGCCGAGCAGGCCGACCTGCACCTGGCGCCGCGTCCCGGCACCGATCTCGCGCTGGCGCTGGGCCTGCTGCACCTGGTCGTCGCCGAGGGGCGCACCGACGAGGCGTACATCCGGGAGCGCACCAGCGGCTGGGAGGAGACCCGGGCCGCCGCGATGGCGCACTGGCCGGAGTACGTGGAGCGCATCACCGGCGTCCCCGTGCCCGAACTGCGGGAGGCGGTACGGCTGTTCTGCGAGCCGGAGGCCGCGATGGTGCTCACCGCGCGCGGGCCCGAGCAGCAGTCCAAGGGCACCGACACGGTGGGCGCGTGGATCAACCTGTGCCTGGCGACGGGACGGGCCGGCCGGCCGCTGTCCGGGTACGGGTGCCTGACCGGGCAGGGCAACGGACAGGGCGGGCGCGAACACGGCCAGAAGGCCGACCAGTTGCCCGGCTACCGCAAGCTGACCGACCCGGCGGCGCGGGCGCACGTCGCCGAGGTGTGGGGCGTGGACCCCGACTCGCTGCCGGGGCCCGGGCGCAGCGCGTACGAACTGCTGGACGCGCTCGGCACGGACGTCCGCGCGCTGCTGCTGATGGGCTCCAACCCGGTGGTGTCGGCGCCGCGCGCCGCGCACGTCGAGGAGCGGATCCGCTCGCTGGACTTCCTGGCCGTGTGCGACGTGGTGCTGTCGGAGACGGCCGCGCTCGCCGATGTCGTCCTGCCGGTGACGCAGTGGGCGGAGGAGACGGGGACGACGACGAACCTGGAGGGGCGGGTGCTGCTGCGGCGACGGGCGGTCGCCCCGCCGGAGGGCGTCCGCAGCGATCTGGAGGTCATGCACGAGCTGGCCGCGCGGCTGGGGGGCGACGGGGGGAACCTGGAGAAGAAGTTCCCGACCGACCCCGAGGAGGTCTTCGAGGAGCTGCGCCGGGCCAGTGCGGGCGGGCCCGCGGACTACTCCGGGATCACCTACCGCAGGCTCGCGGAGGAGAACGGCGTGTTCTGGCCGTGCCCGGCGGACGGGGACCCGGGGGAGGGCGGCCACCCCGGCACCCCCCGGCTCTTCCTCGACCGGTTCGCCACCGAGGACGGGCGGGCGCGGTTCGCTCCGGTCTCGCACCGGGCGGTCGCCGAGGAGCCCGACGAGGAGTACCCCGTGCTGCTGACCACGGGGCGGGTCGTGGCGCAGTACCAGTCCGGGGCACAGACCCGGCGCGTGGAGGAGCTGAACGCCGCCGCGCCCGGCCCGTTCGTGGAGCTGCACCCCCGGCTGGCGGAGCGGCTCGGCGCGGCCGAGGGCGACCCGGTGGCCGTGGTGTCCCGGCGGGGGCGGGCGGTGGCGCCCGCCAGGATCACGACCGCGATCCGCCCCGACACGGTGTTCATGCCGTTCCACTGGGCCGGTGAGGGCCGCGCCAACACCCTCACCAACCCCGCCCTCGACCCGACCTCCCGCATGCCGGAGTTCAAGGCGTGCGCGGTGCGCCTGGAGGCGGTGGGAACCGGTCGGTCCGCCCCGACCGCGCTCCGGGCCGCCGCGGCCGCCGGGTCCTCGGCGCCGCCCTCGCCGTAGAGGTGCGCGGCCGCGTCCGGGGCCGCCGTGCGGGCGCCGCGTCCGCACCTCCCGCAGCCGCCGCCGGACCGACGGGCCGCCGCCCGTTCCCGGCACACCGGTCCGAGCGCCCCGGCGCCGGCGACGGTGTCCTCGGCACCAGGGCCCACCCCGCCGGCGGCACGCCGGTGCCTCCTCCCGCCGCGTCCGCCTCCCGGCACGGGATCCTCGCGGACGTGCCGGTCACCCGTTCACCCCCCTGCCCCGCACTCTTCGGGTGCTTCTCCCGCGGTCGGCCGGTCCGGCACCGGTGACCTGCTGGAACGCGGTGCGGGTGGCGGCCGTCCGGGTGCGGCCCGGCACCCGTTCGGCCCGCGCCCTGACACGTCCTCAGGAAGCGGTACCGCGCCGGTGGCACTTACCTCGAAGGAGCAGGGACGCGACCGACGGCGGCACATGGGGGTGCCGCGGGCCGTGCCCCGCCCGAGGGAGCATCGATGCGACGTACCGCCCGGCTGCTGACCGGCACGGCCGGCACCGCGCTCGCCGTGGCCACCGCGGGGCTGCTCGCCGCGCCCGCGTACGCCGGGGGGAGCGCCGGCCCGTCGACGGGGAACCTGGAGGTGTACCCGTCCTCGGTCGTGCCGGGCGCGCACGTCACGGTGAACACCGCGGCGTGCGGCGACGGCGGGACGGCGGCGGGCGACTCCAGCGCCGTGGGCGCCGGCCTGTTCATGCTGGCGCCGAGCGCCCACGAGCGGGACGTGATCGGGCAGTTCCAGGTGCCGCCGAGCGCGCAGCCGGGGACGTACGAGATCGTCGCGACGTGTGACGGGAGCGGCCGGCGGGTGGCCGGTGACCTGGTGGTCACGCTGACGCCCGACGCGCGGCAGGTGGTTCCCCGGGGAAGCGTGAAGACGGGGGTCGGGGGCGCACTGGGCCCCGACCCCGTGCAGACCGCGGCCGGCGTGACGGCTCTCGCCGTCGCCGCCGCGGGCGGTACCTGGCTCCTGCATCGCCGGGCGAGAGGCGACGGGATCTGACGGGCACCCTCCGCTGCCCGTCCGCCGGTACCGCACGTCCCCTCCCCCTCCGGGTCCGACGCCCCTCGCGGCCCGGAGGGGGACGGGGCCCACCCGAGATGAGGTCACGTCCGTGATGCGCCGCAGGTTCCGCCGGCCCGGGGGTCCGGGCAACACGGTGATAGCCGCCGTCACGGTGTGCGCGCTGTGTGCGGGGATGTGGCTGCTGCTCGACGGGACCGGGGCGCAGGCGCCGCCGCAGCCGTCCGCCGCCCAGGCGCACACGGGGGACGACGACCGCAGCGCGGGCGCCGAGGTCCCCGCCCTGCCGCCCTCCCCGCCCGACCGCGTCCGCATCCCCGCGATCGGCGTGGACGCGCCCCTGACCGGTCTCGGCCTGACGGAGACCGGCCGCCTCGACGCCCCGCCCGCCGACCGGGAGAACCTCGCCGGCTGGTACGAGGCCGGCACCACCCCCGGCGAGCGGGGCACCGCGATCATCGCGGGGCACGTCGACAACGCCGACGGCCCCGCCGTCTTCTACGCCCTCGGCGCCCTGCGCAAGGGCGGCACCGTCGAGGTGGACCGCCGCGACGGCCGCGTCGCCGTGTTCACGGTGGACGCGGTCGAGGTGTACGACGCGGAGGACTTCCCCGACGGGAGGGTGTACGGCGCGGCGCCCCGCCCCGAGCTGCGGGTCATCACCTGCGGCGGCGGTTACTCCCGGACCACCGGCTACCGGGGCAACGTCGTCGTGTACGCCCACCTGACCGGCGTCCGCTGAGCCGGGGGCCGCCGGCTCGACCGCTCAGGCCAGCCACTGTTCGTACGCCAGGTTCGCCACCAGGGCGAAGACGACCGTGAGCAGGACGACGCGGACGAAGCCGCTGCCCTTCTTCAGGGCCGTGTGGGCGCCGAGCGTGCCGCCCGCCAGGTTGAACACCGCCATCAGCACCGCCAGCTGCCACAGCACCGCGCCCTGCCAGGCGAACATCGCGAGCGCGCCGGCGTTGGTGCAGCAGTTGACGATCTTGGCGGTGGCGGAGGCGGTGACCAGGTCGAGGTGGAGCAGGGCGGTGAGCGCCAGGACGAGGAACGTGCCGGTGCCGGGGCCGATGAGACCGTCGTAGAAGCCGATGCCGAGGCCGGCCAGGCCGATCGCGGCGAGGATCTGGCGGCGGGTCGCCGGGCCGGTGGCGGGGGCCGTGCCGAAGGCGGGGCGCAGGATCACGAAGGCGGCCACGGCGAGCAGTACCACCATGATCACCGGTTTGAGGACCTCGGTGCTCATCCCGGCCGCGAAGAAGGCCCCGCCCGACGATCCGGCGAGGGCCGCGAGGCCGATGCGCACGGCGGTCCTCACGTCGACCGGCGCCTTGCGGGCGTAGGTGACCGCCGCGCCCGTGGTGCCGACGATCGCGACCGCCTTGTTGGTGCCGAGCGCGTGCGCGGCGGGGGTGCCGGCGGGCAGGCCGAGCAGCAGGGCGGGCAGGAGCAGCAGTCCGCCGCCGCCGACCACGGCGTCGATCCAGCCGGCGGCGAGGGCGGCCAGACAGAGCAGGACGACCGTGGTCAGGGAGATGTCGGGCATGGTCGGGAGCCTAGGGACGGGATAGATGCCACGTCCATCAAGATGAGCGTTACTTGAGGTTGCCGCCGGGGTCGGCCTCCTCACACCCGCCGTGTCCCGCCACTGAGGGCAGCGTTCCGTACGGGAAACAGAAGGGATGCCGACGGGTAACACCCGCACCGCAGGCTCGGGGGCATGACCTCGAACGAGCGCGTGGTGGTGATCGGCTCCGGCCTCGCGGGCGTACGACTCGCCCGGCGGCTCGGCGAGCTCGGCACGCCCGTGACGCTGATCGGCGAGGAGGAGCACCGCCCGTACAACAGGGTGCTGCTCGCCGAGGTGCTGGCCGGACGCTACGGCCCCGAGGTGATCGCCCTGCCGGCGCCCGCGGAGCTGACCCGCGCCCGGGTCACCGGCATCGACCGCGCGGCACGGACCGTCGGCTGCGCGGACGGGTCGGTGATCGCATACGACAGGCTGGTCCTGGCCACCGGCTCCAACCCCGTGCTGCCCCCGCTGCGCGGCCTGTTCACCGAGGACCACGAGCTGCCCGAGGGCGTGCACGCGTTCCGCACCCTGGACGACTGCCTGGGCCTGGCCGGGGCGGTACGGCCCGGGGTGCGGGCGGTGGTGATCGGCGGCGGGCTGCTCGGGGTCTCCGCGGCCCGCGCGCTCGCCGTGCGCGGCGCGCAGGTCGTCCTCGCCCAGCAGTCCGAGCGGCTGATGGAACGCCAGCTCGACCCGGCCGCGTCCAGGCTGGTCCGGCGGCATCTGACCGACCTCGGCGTGGAGGTGCACACCGAGTGCCGGGTGCGGGACGTGCGCTGCGTCGGCGGCGCGGTCCGCTCGGTGGAGATGGCCGACGGCTACGCCCTCGACGCCGACCTGGTGGTGCTGGCCTGCGGGGTGCACCCGAGGGTCGGTCTCGCGCAGGCCGCCGGGCTCGACGTGGCCAAGGGCGTCGTCGTCGACGACGAGCTGCGCACCTCCGACCCGTACATCCACGCGATCGGCGACTGCGTCCAGCACGCCGGCACGGTGTACGGGCTGGCCACCCCCGCGCTGGAGCAGGCCGACGCGCTCGCCGCGCTGCTCGCCGGGGACACCGGCTCCCGCTACACCGGCACCCGCTCGCTGACCCGGCTCACCCTCACCGGCCCCGACAGCCCCTTCGACCTGGCCGCGTTCGGCGAGACCGAGGCGCTGCCGGGTGACGACGTCGTCCAGCTCGCCGACGCCACCCGGGGCACCTACCGCAAGGTCGTCGTCCGCGAGGACCGCCTGGTCGGCGGGGTCCTGGTCGGCGAACTCGGCACCGTCGGCGCCCTCGCGCGCGCCTGGGAGGGAGCAGAGCCGCTCCCGTCCGCCGGCGGCCCCCTGCTCCACCTGCTCACCCATGACGGAGGCTCCTGATGTCCACGGACACATCGACCATCGTGCTCATCGGCCACGGCATGGTCGGCCAGCGTTTCCTGGAGGCGCTCGCCGAGCGCGGCCTGACCGCCACGCACCGCGTGGTCGTGCTGTGCGAGGAGCCGCGCCCGGCGTACGACCGTGTCCAGCTCACCTCGTACTTCTCGGGGAGGACGCCCGAGGACCTGTCGATGACGGACATGGCGTTCATCGAGGAGCACGGCATCGAGCTGCACGTCGGTGACCCGGCGCAGACCGTCGACCGCGAGGCGCGCACGGTGACGGCCCGCTCCGGGCTGGTCGTCGACTACGACGTCCTGGTGCTGGCCACCGGCTCCTACCCGTTCGTGCCGCCGGTGCCGAACAGGGACGCCGAGGGCTGTTTCGTCTACCGCACGATCGAGGACCTGCTCGCGATCGAGGAGTACGCGAGGAAGTCCACGACCGGTGCCGTGGTCGGCGGCGGTCTGCTCGGCCTGGAGGCGGCGGGCGCGCTCAAGGGCCTCGGACTCACCTCCCACATCGTGGAGTTCGCGCCCCGGCTGATGCCCGTCCAGGTCGACGAGGGCGGCGGCGCGGCGCTGCTGCGCACCGTCGAGGAGATGGGCCTGACCGTCCACACGGGCGTGGGCACCCAGGAGATCGTGGTCGGCGAGGACGGCGCGGTCACCGGCATGAGGCTCTCCGACGGCTCCGAACTCTCCACCGACCTGGTGGTGTTCTCCGCCGGTGTCCGCCCCCGCGACCAGCTGGCCCGGGACTGCGGCCTCACCGTCGGCGAGCGCGGCGGCATCGCGGTCGACGAGCAGTGCCGTACGGTCTCCGACCCGCGCGTGTTCGCGATCGGCGAGTGCGCGCTGGCCGCCGACGGCCGGGTGTACGGCCTGGTGGCGCCCGGTTACGAGCAGGCCGAGACGGTCGCCGCGACCCTCGCCGAGGACGAGTCCGCTTTCACCGGCGCCGACCTGTCCACCAAGCTGAAGCTGCTCGGCGTGGACGTGGCGTCCTTCGGCGACGCGCACGGCACCGCCGGGGACTGCCTGGACGTCGTCTACTCCGACTCCCGCTCCGGCCTGTACAAGAAGCTGGTCATCGGCCGGGACGGCACCCTGCTCGGCGGCGTCCTGGTCGGCGACGCGGAGGCGTACGGCACCCTGAAGGCCTTCACCGGCTCCGTCCCGCCGGTCTCGCCCGAGTCGCTGGTGCTGCCGGCCGGCGCCGGGGGCCCCGTCCAGCTCGGCCCGTCCGCGCTGCCGGACGACGCGATCATCTGCTCCTGCAACAACGTCCGCAAGGGCACGATCCGCGAGGCGGTCACCGAGCACCGGTGCACCACCGTGCCCGAGGTGAAGAAGTGCACCAAGGCCGGTACGACGTGCGGCAGTTGCGTCAAGGTCCTCGGCCAGCTCGTCAACGCCGAGCTGGAGGCGAGCGGCGTCGAGGTCGACAAGGGCCTGTGCGCCTGCTTCTCCCAGACCCGCGAGGAGCTGTACGAGATCGTCCTCGCCCTGCGCGTCACCTCCTTCCGGGACCTGCTCGACCGGCACGGCCGCCAGGAGGCCCGCGGCGGCGAGGGCTGCGAGGTCTGCAAGCCGACGGTCGGCTCGATCATCGCCTCCCTCGCCCCGGCGATCGGCGCCAGCACCCACGTCCTCGACGGCGAGCAGGCGGCCCTCCAGGACACCAACGACCACTTCCTGGCCAACCTGCAGAAGAACGGCTCGTACTCGGTGGTGCCGCGCATCCCCGGCGGCGAGATCGCCCCGGAGAAGCTGATCGTGATCGGCGAGATCGCCCGCGACTTCGGCCTCTACACGAAGATCACCGGCGGCCAGCGGATCGACATGTTCGGCGCGCGGGTCGAGCAGCTCCCGGTGATCTGGGCCCGCCTGGTCGACGCCGGCTTCGAGTCGGGGCACGCCTACGGCAAGTCGCTGCGCACGGTGAAGTCCTGCGTCGGACAGACCTGGTGCCGCTACGGCGTCCAGGACTCCGTCCGCATGGCGATCGACCTGGAGCTGCGCTACCGGGGCCTGCGCTCCCCGCACAAGCTGAAGTCCGCGGTCTCCGGCTGCCAGCGCGAGTGCGCCGAGGCCCGGTCGAAGGACTTCGGCGTCATCGCCACCGCGGGCGGCTGGAACCTCTACGTCGGCGGCAACGGCGGCGCCACCCCGCGCCACGCCGACCTGCTCGCGCAGGACCTCTCGGACGCCGAGCTGATCCGTCTGATCGACCGGTTCCTGATGTTCTACATCCGCACCGCCGACCGCCTGGAGCGCACCAGCGTCTGGCTGGACCGCATCCCCGGCGGCCTGGACCACGTGCGGGACGTCGTCGTCCACGACTCGCTCGGCATCTGCGACGAGCTGGAGGCCCTGATGGCCGCCCACGTCTCGCACTACCGCGACGAGTGGGCCGAGACCATCAACGACCCGGAGAAGCTGGCCCGCTTCGTGTCCTTCGTGAACGCCCCCGACACCCCCGACCCGGTGGTCGCCTTCGTCCCCGAGCGCGACCAGATCAAGCCCGACCTGCCGCTGCTGAACATCGGCCTGCGCCCTGCCGACGAGATCCTGGAAGGAAGCGTCACGCGATGACCCTGGCACTCGAGACCACCGATCTGAAGGTCCGGCTCCGCCTCGCCGACGACTGGTTCACGGCCTGCGACCTGAGCGCGCTGCTCCCCGGCCGCGGGGTGGCCGTCCTCCTTCCCGACGGCCGCCAGGTCGCCCTCTTCGCCGACCGCACCGGCCGCCTGTACGCCATCGACAACCGCGACCCCTTCACCGGCGCGGCGGTCCTCTCCCGCGGCCTGACCGGCACCCACCGGGGCCGCCCCTTCGTCGCCTCCCCTCTCCTGAAGCAGCGCTTCGACCTGGAGTCGGGCCAGTGCCTGGACGACGAGGCGGTACGGGTGACGGCGTACGAGGTGAAGGCGGCCTGACCGGTGAAGGCCGTCCGACCACCGTTTCTTGACCGACCGTTTCAGAAAGTCCTGGGCTGCTCCGCGTGGCCAGGACCAAGGAGTCCGATCCGGACGCCGCGCTGCGGGCAGCCCTGGAGCTGTTCCGGCGGCGCGGCCACGAGGCGACGTCGATGTCCGACCTCGTCACCCGCCTCGGCCCTCGGCGCGCACAAGCGCAGCCCGGGAGCCACCGCCTACGCCGCCACCAGGGCGGCCGTCTCCGTGCTCACCCGGGGCGCCGCCCTGGACCCCGCCTCGGAGGGGATCCGCGTCAGCGCCGTCAGTCCCGGCGCCACGGCGACGGACATGTCGCTGCGACCGGACGAGACGGAGGCCGGGCGGGCGGAGCACGTGCGGCGCGAGGTGCCGCTCGGCCGCGTCCCGGCGGTCGAGGAGGTCGCGGCGGCGGTGCTCTCCCCGGCGTCGGACGGCGCGGCGTCGGTGGTGGGCACCGACCTCGTGGTGGACGGCGGCCGGACGGCCTGACCCACCCCGGGGGCGGCCGCCCGGCTGCCGGGTCCCCGACGGTCCGTGCCGGACGGATCCGGGCGGCGATCCCCGCGGAATCGAGGGCTCCGGAGAGGGCGCCGCGATGAAGGGTTCCTTCCGTTCGTGGCGTTCCGCCACGGGGCCGTCACATCACGTTCACATCACAGGTCTCTCCTCCCCCTCTGCAGCAGTACCGACCCCCCAGTAACTTCATCTCGCCACAGCCCGTTCACCGGCACCACACTCGGACTTGGGGGGCTCTTGCCATGCACCCGATGCGTTCCTTCACCACGGTCCTCGCCGCCCTCGCCCTGGCCGCCCTCCCCGCCACCGCCGTGGCCCACGACGGGGACCACCCCTTCACGAGCTGCTCGGAGGCCTACGGAAACGGGTACTCCGGGATCTCCAGCGGGGACGACCACTACGATCCGCAGCTCGACCCCGACGGCGACGGCGTCGCCTGCGACGAACCGCCCGCGGACTTCACCCCGCGCGACCACACGGAGATCGGCGGGGACCCCACCCCCACGGCCGACACCGGCACCACCGCCCGGGGCGACGACCTCGCCGAGACGGGCAACGACGTCACGACGTACCTGACGATCGGCGTCTGCGCCGTCGTCCTCGCCGGGGGCGCCCTGCTCCTCGTCTCCCGGCTGCGCCGCAACGGCGGCTGACCGCGCGCCCCACCGGGCGCGACGGCGGGCCGCCGCCGCACGCACGCGGGAAGGGGCGGCACCCCCGCACGGGTGCCGCCCCTCCTTCGTGCTCCGGAGCCGTCGCCGATCGGTGAGGGTGGTCGGGTGACAGACGACGGCTCCGGGGTCCACTCGCCCCGGAGGGCTCAGCGGTGGTCGCTGCCCGCGGAGGTGACGGCCGCGCGGCCGGCCTCCAGACGGGCGACCGGGATGCGGAACGGGGAGCAGGAGACGTAGTCCAGGCCGACCTCGTGGAAGAAGTGGACCGACTCCGGGTCGCCGCCGTGCTCGCCGCAGACGCCGAGCTTGAGGTCGGGACGGGTCTCCCGGCCGGCCTTGGCGGCGAGCTTCACCAGGGAGCCGACGCCGTCCTTGTCGATCGTCTCGAACGGCGACACCCCGAAGATGCCCTTCTCCAGGTACGCCGTGAAGAAGGAGGCCTCCACGTCGTCCCGGGAGAAGCCCCACACCGTCTGGGTGAGGTCGTTGGTGCCGAAGGAGAAGAACTCCGCCGCCTCGGCGATCTGGCCGGCGGTCAGCGCGGCGCGCGGCAGCTCGATCATCGTGCCGATGGCGAGCTTCAGCCGGGTGCCGGTGGTCTGCTCGACCTCGGCGATGACCCGGTCGGCCTCCTCGCGGACGATCTCCAGCTCCTGGACCGTGCCGACCAGCGGGATCATGATCTCCGCGCGCGGGTCGCACTTGGCCGCCCGGCGCTCGGCCGCGGCCTCCGCGATGGCCCGCACCTGCATGGTGAACAGGCCGGGGATGACGAGGCCGAGGCGGACGCCGCGCAGACCCAGCATCGGGTTCTGCTCGTGCAGCCGGTGCACGGCCTGCAGCAGGCGCAGCTCGTTCTCGTGCGGCTCCTGCCGGGACTCGGCGAGGGCGACGCGGACCGACAGCTCGGTGATGTCGGGCAGGAACTCGTGCAGCGGCGGGTCGAGCAGGCGGATGGTGACCGGGAGACCGTCCATCGCCTCGAACAGCTCGACGAAGTCCTTCTTCTGCAGCGGCAGCAGCGCCTTGAGGGACTCCTCGCGCTCGGCCTCGGTGTCGGCCAGGATCAGGCGTTCGACCAGTTCGCGCCGGTCACCGAGGAACATGTGCTCGGTGCGGCACAGACCGATGCCCTGGGCTCCGAAGCGGCGGGCGCGCAGCGCGTCCTCGGCGTTGTCGGCGTTGGCGCGCACGCGCAGCCGGCGCTTGCGGTCGGCGAAGGCCATCATCCGGTGCACGGCCTCGACCAGTTCGTCGGCGTCGTCGGCGCCCGGGTGCATCCGTCCCTCGAAGTACTCGACGACCGGGGAGGGCACGACCGGGACCTCGCCGAGGTAGACCTTGCCGGTGGAGCCGTCGATGGAGACGACGTCGCCCTCCTCCACCACGTGCCCGCCGGGGACGGTCATCCGGCGGCGCTTGGTGTCGACCTCGAGCTCCTCGGCGCCGCAGACACAGGTCTTGCCCATGCCGCGGGCGACGACGGCCGCGTGGGAGGTCTTGCCGCCGCGCGAGGTGAGGATGCCCTCGGCCGCGATCATGCCGTCCAGGTCGTCGGGGTTGGTCTCGCGGCGGATCAGGATGACCTTCTCGCCGGAACGCGACCACTTGACGGCGGTGTAGGAGTCGAAGACCGCCTTGCCGACCGCCGCGCCCGGGGAGGCGGCGATGCCGCGTCCGACCTGCTCGACCCCTTCCCCGCGGCGGGCGTACTCGTCGTCGAAGCGGGGGAACATCAGCTGGGCGAGCTGGGCGCCGTTGACCCGGGTCAGCGCCTCGGCCTCGTCGATCAGGCCCTGGTCGACGAGCTGGGTGGCGATGCGGAAGGCGGCGCCCGCGGTGCGCTTGCCGACGCGGGTCTGGAGCATCCACAGCCGGCCGCGCTCGATGGTGAACTCGATGTCGCAGAGATCCTTGTAGTGGTTCTCCAGGGTCTCCATGATCTGCATCAGCTGGTCGTACGACTTCTTGTCGATCGACTCCAGCTCGGCGAGCGGCACGGTGTTGCGGATGCCCGCGACGACGTCCTCGCCCTGCGCGTTCTGCAGGTAGTCGCCGTAGACGCCCTGGTGTCCGGAGGCGGGGTCGCGGGTGAAGGCGACGCCGGTGCCGGAGTCGGGGCCGAGGTTGCCGAAGACCATGGAGCAGACGTTGACGGCGGTGCCCAGGTCGTGCGGGATGCGCTCCTGACGGCGGTAGAGCTTGGCGCGGTCGCCGTTCCAGGAGTCGAAGACGGCCTTGATGGCGAGGTCCATCTGCTCGCGCGGGTCCTGCGGGAAGTCCCGGCCGGCCTCGGCCTTGACGATCTTCTTGAACCTGGTGACGAGCTTCTTGAGGTCGGCGGCCTCCAGCTCGGTGTCGACGGTGACCTTCTTGGCCGTCTTCGCCGCGTCCAGCGCGTCCTCGAAGAGCTCGCCGTCGACGCCGAGGACGGTCTTGCCGAACATCTGGATGAGGCGCCGGTAGGAGTCCCACGCGAACCGCTCGTCGCCGGCCTGCTCGGCCAGGCCCTGCACGGACTTGTCGGAGAGGCCGATGTTGAGGACGGTGTCCATCATGCCCGGCATGGAGAACTTGGCGCCGGAGCGGACCGACACGAGGAGGGGGTCGTCGGTCTGGCCGAGCTTCTTGCCCATCTTCTCCTCGAGGGCGTCGAGGTGCGCACTCACCTCGTCACGCAGTGCCGCCGGCTCCTCGCCGCTGTCGAGGTAGGTCTTGCAGGCCTCGGTGGTGATGGTGAAGCCGGGCGGGACGGGAAGGCCCAGGTTGGTCATCTCGGCGAGGTTGGCCCCCTTGCCGCCCAGCAGGTCCTTCAGGTCCTTGTTGCCCTCGGTGAAGTCGTAGACGAACTTCACGCCCTCAACGCTCGTGCCCGACTGAGCTACCTGGGGATCTTTGTTTTCCGACACGGGTCTCGACTCCTCGAGGACGCGGTGGCTGCCCTGACGGCGAGGAATGTACCCAGATCAAAGGCTTCTGGGTACGTCCACTTGCGTGTCATGTGCCTGTAACCAGCCCCCCGCCAGCGGATCGAAAGTCAAGGCTTGGCAAGCCCGGGTGGCCGAATGTTTTCACCTCTTGAACGCATCAGTTTTTCCTTCGCCCCGTGACCGCTCAGATGAGCAGTGATAGCCACGTCTGATTTCGCTCGATGAACGATCAAGGGATGGCACCGAGTGCCACCCTTTGAGAAGTGCAGCCATCCATGATCCGCTCATCTGAGCGCAACCCTTATCAAGGGTGGCGAGAATCACGCTGCCACAGCGGGCCGGATTTCACCATGCGGACCGCGCCCGGCCCCCCGTCCCCCGTCGCCCGGCACCGGAAATCCCGGTCGGATGAACGCGCGGTCCCCTTCCCCCGTACTCCCCGTAGGGAACGACGGCGGACCCGGACCCCCACGCCGGGTCCGCCTCCCACCGGCCCTGCCCGGAAGGAACCTCCGGGGCGCCTGTCCCCGCCCGCCTGCGCGACTCCCGCACCGCCGCCGCCCGCCTCGTCCCCACCAGGGCGTTCCGCGAGGCCGGCGCCCGGGACACCGTCGGCGTCATGCCGGGCGTGCGGAAGACCTGGCCGGAGGCCGAGTGGTACGGCCTCGACAAGGTCTACGACGCCTTCGACCTCGGCTACGCGGGGCCGAGGTCCGGCTGGTCGACCGTGCCGGACCAGTACGCCCTGGAGGCCTTCCGGCGCCTGGAGCACGGCAGGGGGCGCGACCGGCCGCCGATGGCGGAGATCATCCTCACCTCCGGCCGCCGGCCCCGGGCGCCCCTGCCGGAGCCGGTCGGCCGGGACGAGCTCGGCGAGGGCTCGGTCTTCGACGCGGTGCGGAAGGCGGGGAAGGAGTCCTGCGACGTCATCGCCGACTCCACCGCGTCCCGACGGGAGTGCGGCAGGTCGATCGCCTACTCGGTCACCGGCCTCACCCGGTGGCTGGAGCGCTACGGCACCGACGACGCCGTCCTCGCCCTCCTCGGCGACCACCGGCCCATCGCCCGGGTGAGCGGCGACCGCACGAGCCGGGACGTGCCGGTGCCGCTCGTCGCCAGGGACCCGGAGGTGCCGGAGAAGATCGACGACTGGAACCGGACGGAGGGCCTCCGTCCGGCACGGGAGGCGCCGGTGCGGAGGATGAGCTCCTTCCGCGACCGCTCCCTGACGGCCTACGGCTCCACGCCCCGCCCCACGGAGGGCCGGTCAGCCCCCGGAGGTGTCCAGTTCGGCGTCCTCGCCGACGCCCGCGCAGTCGTACGGGTCCTTCAGCCAGCCGTCCGGCAGCACCACCCGGTTGTTGCCGGACGTACGGCCGCGGGGGCCGTCGGCGCCGGCGGGCCAGGGCTGGTCGAGGTCCAGCTCGTCGAGCCCGGACCGCAGCTCCTCCAGCGAGGAGGTGACCGCGAGCCGCTTGCGCATCTCCGAGCCGACCGCGAAGCCCTTCAGGTACCAGGCGACGTGCTTGCGGAAGTCGATCACCCCGCGCGACTCGTCGCCGATCCACTCCCCCAGCAGCGTGGCGTGCCGGACCATGACGTCGGCGACCTCGCGCAGGGTGGGCCGCACGAAGGAGTCGGCGCGTCCCTCGAAGGCGGCGACCAGGTCCGCGAACAGCCACGGCCGCCCCAGGCAGCCCCGGCCCACGACCACGCCGTCGCAGCCGGTCTCGCGCACCATGCGCAGCGCGTCCCCGGCCGACCAGATGTCGCCGTTGCCGAGCACCGGGATCTCCGGGACGTGCTCCTTCAGCCGGGCGATGGCGTCCCAGTCGGCGGTGCCGCCGTAGTGCTGGGCGGTGGTGCGGCCGTGCAGCGCGATGGCGGTGACGCCCTCCTCGACGGCGATCCGGCCGGCGTCCAGGTAGGTCAGGTGGTCGTCGTCGATGCCCTTGCGCATCTTCATCGTCACCGGCAGGTCCCCGGCCCCGCCGACCGCCTCGCGCAGGATGGACCGCAGCAGGTTCCGCTTGTACGGGAGGGCCGAGCCGCCGCCCTTGCGGGTCACCTTGGGGACCGGGCAGCCGAAGTTGAGGTCGATGTGGTCGGCGAGGTCCTCCTCCACGATCATGCGGACGGCCTTGCCGACGGTCGCCGGGTCGACGCCGTACAGCTGGATGGAGCGCGGCTCCTCGCTCGCGTCGAACCGGATCAGCTGCATGGTCTTGTCGTTGCGCTCGACCAGCGCCCGGGTGGTGATCATCTCGCTGACGAACAGGCCCTTGCCGCCGCTGAACTCCCGGCACAGGGTGCGGAAGGGGGCGTTGGTGATCCCGGCCATGGGGGCGAGCACCACGGGCGGCCGCACCGCGTGCGGGCCGATGCGCAGGGTCGTGTCCGGGGCCGTGTCCGAGGCCGTGTCCGGCGTGGTCGTGGGCATGGGCATTCCCCCATTGTCCCGCACGCCGAGGGGTACCCGGCACGCCGGGACCCGAAGACCGTGTAACGGTCATTAGTTAACCGCACTACAGAAACACCCGTACGATGGCACCCATGCCCGAGCTCAGCCACGGCCGACGCCTGCTGGTGCTCTCGATCTGCTGCATGAGCCTGTTGATCGTGAGCCTGGACAACACGGTCCTCAACGTCGCCCTGCCCGCCCTGCAGAGGGAGTTCGACGCGAGCACCTCGGGACTGCAGTGGACCGTCGACGCGTACACGCTCGTCCTGGCCTCCCTGCTGATGCTCGCGGGCTCCACCGCCGACCGGACCGGCCGCAGACGGGTGTTCATGACGGGCCTGGTGGTCTTCACCCTCGGCTCGGTGCTGTGTTCGCTGGCGCCGGACCTGTCGTGGCTGGTCGTGTTCCGGATGGTGCAGGCGGTGGGCGGCTCGATGCTCAACCCGGTCGCCATGTCGATCATCACCAACACCTTCACCGACCCCCGCGAGCGGGCCCGCGCGATCGGCGCGTGGGGCGCGGTCGTCGGCATCTCGATGGCCGCGGGACCGCTGGTCGGCGGGCTGCTGGTGGAGTCGGTCGGCTGGCGCTCCATCTTCTGGGTCAACCTGCCGGTGGGGCTGGCCGCGCTGCTGCTCACCTGGCGCTTCGTCCCGGAGTCCCGCGCCCCGAGGGCCCGCCGCCCGGACCCGGTCGGCCAGTTCCTGGTGATCGTCCTGTTCGGCTCCCTGACGTACGCGATCATCGAAGCCCCGCACGCCTCCCTCCCGGGGACCGCCCCCTTCGCCGCCGTCGCGCTGATCGCCCTGCTCGCCCTGCTGTGGTACGAGCCGCGCCGTCGCGAGCCCCTCATCGACCTGCGCTTCTTCCGCTCCGCCCCGTTCAGCGGGGCCACCGTGACGGCCGTGGGCGCGTTCGCCGCGCTCGGCGGCTTCCTGTTCCTGTCCACGCTGTACCTGCAGAACGTACGGGGCCTGAGCGCCCTGGACGCGGGTCTGTGGATGCTCCCGATGGCCGTCCCGACCTTCCTGTGCGCCCCGCTCTCCGGACGGCTGGTCGGCAGCCGGGGCCCGCGCCTGCCGCTGCTGGTCGCGGGGACCGTGATGACGGTGAGCGGGCTCCTCTTCGCCCTCTTCGAGGCCGAGACGTCGAACGCGACCCTCTTCCTCGGCTACGTCCTGTTCGGCGTCGGCTTCGGCTTCGTGAACGCCCCGATCACGAACACGGCCGTCTCCGGCATGCCGACCGCGCAGGCGGGGGTGGCCTCGGCGGTCGCGTCCACCAGCCGTCAGCTGGGCCAGGCGCTGGGCGTCGCGGTGATCGGCGCGGTGCTGGCGGCGGGGGTGGGCTCGTCGTCGTACGCGGACGCGTTCGTGACGGCGGCGCGGCCGGGGTGGTGGATCCTCGCGGGGTGCGGGCTCACGGTGCTGGTCGTGGGCGCCCTGACCTCGGGCCGCTGGGCCCGCGGGACCGCCGAGCGCACGGCGGAGCGGCTGGAGTCGCCGCAGACGCGCCGGACCGCGGGCGCGGGCGCGCGGCGGG
>NZ_JBEORT010000051.1:0-46928 GCF_040302425.1 Streptomyces sp. NPDC126497 | reverse complement strand
GGCCGTCCTCGTTGAGCGCCTTGACCATCTTCCGGAACTCGACCGTGCGCTCGGTGCCGTCCGGGTCGGTGGCGTAGGAGCCCTCCGGGACCGTGAAGTGGTACGGGTCGTAGCCCCAGTTGTAGGCGTCCCGGGCGGCCGTCCTCGCCACGCACTCCTGCTGCCGGGCGGAGTCGGCCGGGTGGGAGGCCAGGTCGCATCCGGGGACGGCCCGGTAGGTGGCCTTCTCCGGAACGGTCGAGAAGTCGAAGACCGGGAGCAGGTGCACGTACGAGGTGCCGGCCTCGGCCAGCGCACGGAGGTGCTTGCTGCCCGCCGAGTTCTTCTCGGTGAAGGCGGTGTACGTGCCCCGCTCGGCCGCCGGGACGGTCGTGTCCTCGACGGAGTGGTCACGTACGTGCAGTTCCTGGATCTGCGCGTCCTTCAGCGGCACGGCCCTCGGCTTGTCGTACGTCGACCACGCACGCGGCTTCAGGGACCGGTCGGCCAGGTCGACGACGAGACTGCGTGCGGAGTCGGTCGTCAGAGCCACTGAGTAGGGGTCGGTGACCTTGTTGGTGACCATCCTGCGGGCCATCGGGGCCCACACCGTGACGGCGTACCGGTACGGCTTGCCCTTCCAGGAGCGGGATCCGGTCACCGACCAGACACCCGTGTCGCCGTCCCGGTGCATCGGTACGCGCCGGCCGTCCAGATCGAGGGACACGCTCTTCGCCGTGGGCGCCCAGACGGACAGAGTGGGCCTGCCCCGGTCGAAGACGGGCCCGAGACGGGCGTTGCGCGCCGCGCCGTAGAGGTCGTCCAGCGCGCCGGGGACCTGGACGCCCGTCGCCGCGAGCAACGCGCCGTTGGCGGCCCGCTGGGTGGCGATGAGCTGGCCGCGCAGGGCCTCGCGGACGCGGTCCCGGTCGCGCGGGTCGACGGACCAGGCGGTGCCGTCCTTCAGGTGCGGGAACTTCTCCTTCTGGGCGTCGCCGAGGGTCGTCGGCACCAGACGCAGCCAGTGCCCCTCGTGGGAGAGGGCGCCGTCCTCGACGGTGATGTCACCCTCGGGGGCGTACACGAGCTGCTGGCTGGTGGCTTCGGTGGCCTTGACGTTCCACACCACCGTGTCCGCGTCGATCCACTGGGCCTTCGAGGCGCCGAGGTCGAGGTCGGGGGCGGAGCCCACGGTCGGCAGCAGGTGGTCGGCGGTGCCGCCGAGGAGCCAGACGTCCTTCCCGTGGGTGGCGAAGTCCAGGGACCGGTCGCCGGCGATGTCCTTCTCGTCGCCCTTGTGGACGATGTAGCTCAGGGACGTGGCGCCGTCGGCGAGGGGCACTTCGAAGGTCACGCCGAAGCTGTCCCTGCCGACCGGTCGCAGCGGCTTGGACCAGTCCGTCGGGTTCGCCGCTCCGGTCCAGGTGTGCAGACCCCAGCCGTCGTAGTCGCCGTCGGTGCGGTGGTAGTGCAGGACGGCCTTCTTCTGGTCCTGCGGAGGGTAGGCGCCCTCGGGAGCGGTCACCGCCTGTCCGTCCTCGCCCTGCGCGATCCAGACCTCGCCGGTCTTCGCCGTCTCGAGGGTGCGCCGCGGACCGTCCGCGGTGCCGTCCTTCTCGACGGTGTAGGTCACGTCGCCGGCACCGTCGTCCAGCTTCACCCAGGCGAAGGCTCCGTAGGCGTCGCGGCCGGTGAAGTCCGCGGTTCCGGCGGACGACTCGAGCTGCCAGCCGTCGTAGTCGCCGTCCGTCCGCCGGTAGTGGACCACGGCGTAGGGGCGGTCCACCGCGGCCGGCTTCTCGGGGGTGGGGGGTTGTCCTGCGGTGGTGGCGGCGGTGTCGCTCGCGGTGCGTCCCGCGTGGTCGACGACGACGGCCTTGTAGCGCACTGGTGTCCCGGCGCGCACCGTGTCCGGCAGGTGCTGGGTCACCTTGTACGGTGCGTGGTCGGCCGAACCCAGCGTGCGCCAGGGCCCGTCACCGACCTGGGCGGCGAACACCACCCGGTTCAGCCCGCCACCGTCCACCTCCGCGGAGACTTCCACGTCACCGACCGCACCGGCCGCCGGAGCCTGCACCGACACCGACGGCCTGGCGGCCGGGGCGGCCAGCGGCCTGGCCGCCTTCAGCACCACCGCGGACAACGCCGGCACCTCCACCCGCACCTTCCGGTCCGCGCCACTGCGCACCCGCGCCGACGACCCGTACACCCCGCGGAAGTCCATCCCCGCCGAGTACGTCGGCACCCCGACCGTCCGGGCCCTGTCCGCGTTGTTCACCGCCACGACGTACTCGACCCTCTGCCTCAGGTCGGTGCGGGAGAACGCGTACACCCCCGGACCGTCGTCCGCGTACCGCTCCTCCTGCACACCGTCGCGCAACGCCGGATGACGCTTCGTCAGTTCCGACAGCTTCGCGATCGACCGGTACAGCGGATGCGCCGGGTCGTACGCGTCCGAGGCGTGCGTACGCTCCGTGCCGATCCGGTCGTCGTCCAGGTACTCCGGAACCTTCGACGCGAACAGCGTCTGCCGGGCTCCCTTGTCCCCGCCCGGCCCGGTGAAGCCCTGCTCGTCGCCCGCGTAGATCACCGGATTGCCCCGCGACAGGAACATCAGCTCGTGCGCGAACCGGTCACGGCGCAGCAGCTCGGCATCGCCCGCGCCCGGGTTGTCCTGGCTGACGAAACTCCCGATGCGGCCCATGTCGTGGTTGCCGAGGAAGGTGACCTGCTCGTAGGCGTTGGCCTTGTCGCTGGTGTAACGGTGGTCCTGGGCCAGGACGCCGGAGAGGGTGCTCGCCGGCTTGTCCTGGGAGGCGTAGCCGCGGATGGCGTTCTGCAGCGGGAAGTCGAGCGTGGCGTCGAGCCGCCCCTCGGTCACGTAGGGAGCCGTGACGGCCGGGTCGGAGGAGAGGGTCTCGCCGAAGACGAAGAAGTCCTCGCGTCCCTTCTTCGCGGCGTAGGCGTCGATCGCGGTCGCCCACTGCGTCCAGAACGGCATGTCGACGTTGCGGACCGTGTCGACGCGGAAGCCGTCCACGTCGAAGTCCTCGACCCACCTCTGGTAGATCTTCTCCAGGCCCTTGACGACCTCGGGCCGTTCGGTCCACAGGTCGTCGAGACCGGTGTGGTCGCCGTGGAGGCCGCTCTCGCCGACGAACGTCGAGTCGCCACGGTTGTGGTACATCGTGGGGTCGTTCAGCCACGCCGGGACCTTCGCGTCGGCCTCGTCCTCGTTCACCACGGGCGTGTAGGGGAAGCTGTCCCGGTCGACCTTGCCCATGCGGGAGCTGTCGTCGAAGGGACGGCCCCGGGTGTCGAGGTAGGGGTAGGCGCCCTTGGAACGGTAGCCGTACTTCTTCTCGGCGTTCGTGACGGTGTCGGCGGTGTGGTTGGTGATGACGTCGAAGAAGACCTTCATGCCCTTGGCGTGGGCCTTGTCGATGAGTTCCGCGAGCTCGGCGTTGGTGCCGAAGTGCGGGTCGACCCGGGTGAAGTCGGTGATCCAGTAGCCGTGGTAGCCGGCGGACTCGCCACCGCCCTGCACCGGCTTGTTCTTGAAGATCGGCGCCATCCAGATCGCGGTGGTGCCCAGGCCCTTGACGTAGTCGAGCTTCTCGATCAGGCCCCTCAGGTCACCGCCCTGGTAGAAGCCCTTGTCCGTCGGGTCGAAGCCCGTCGCGGTCCGGTCGCCGCCGAGCCCTCCGCGGTCGTTGGCCCGGGAGCCGTTGGCGAACCGGTCGGGCAGCAGGAAGTACGCCTGTTCCCGGGTCAGGTCGTGGCGGGCCGGCTCGGCGGCGAGCCGGGCGTCGGACGGCGGGCCGGGAGGCCGTGGCGCCGCGGCTGCCTGCTGGGGGGTGCCCAGCGCCGTGGCGAGCAGTGCGGCCACGACGACCGAGGCGGCCACGGTCGTGGAGCCGGCCGTGTGTCCCGGCACGGTTCGGTGGTTCGTGCCGCCGGGGCGGCCCCTTCGTCTTCTTCGGCCTCTTCGGTCTGGGAGCGAGCCGATCACTTGCCGGTTCCTTCCGGTCGGGTGTCTTCGATGCGCACGCCGGTGGCGCCCAGCAGGGCGCCGCTGTCGGCGCGTTGGGTGGCGATCAGCCGGGCGCGGAGCGCCTGGCCGACGCGGTCGCGGTCCCGCGGGTCCACGCGGAACGCCGAGGCGTGGGCGTACTGGGGGTGGCGGGACCTCTGGGCGCCGGTCAGTTCGGTCGGTACGAGCCGCAGCCACTGGCCCTCGTCGGACAGTGCGCCGTTCTCGATCGTGAGGTCGCCCTCGGTGGCGTACACCAGTTGCTGACTGGCCACGCCGCTGCCCTCACCCGCCCACACGACGGTGTCGTCACCGATCCAGGTGGCCTCCGCCGTGCGCAGGTCGAGGCCGAAGGCGCCGCCGGGGGAGGGCGTCAGATAGGTGGGGTCGCCCGCCACGCGCCAGACCTCGTGCCCGTGGAGGGAGAAGTCGAGGGCCTCGTCGTCGGGGACGTCCTTCTCCTGCCCCTTGTGCAGGATGTAGCTGAGGGAGGCGGCTCCGTCGTTCAGCGGCACTTCGAAGACGAGTCCGAAGGGGTCCTCGCGCACCGGCGGGATGGGGTCGTTCCACTCGGGCGGGTCGGCGGACCCCGTCCAGGTGTGCAGGCCCCATCCCTCGTAGTCGCCGTCGGGCCGGTGGTAGTGCAGCACGGCCTTGGTCCGGTCCTGGGGCGGATAGGCGGACGTGGGCCTGGCCTTCAGGACCGTCGTGCTGTTCTGCTCGGTCCACACCTCGCCGGACGCGGCGGTGTCGAGGACGCGCTCCGGTCCGTCGGGGACCCCGTCCTTCTCGATGGTGAACCGGACGGCGCCGGTACCGGAGCCTGGGGTGATCCATGCGAAGGCCCCGTAGGCGTCGCGGCCGGCGAACCGGTCCGTCGTACCGTCGGCGGTCCGCAGCAGCAGACCGTCGTAGTCACCGTCCGCGCGCCGGTGGTGGACGACCGCGTGGTGCCGCTTCGCGGTCGGCTTCTCGGGGGTGGGGGGCTGTCCTGCGGTGGTGGCGGCGGTGTCGCTCGCGGTGCGTCCCGCGTGGTCGACGACGACGGCCTTGTAGCGCACTGGTGTCCCGGCGCGCACCGTGGCCGGCAGGTGCTGGGTCACCTTGTACGGTGCGTGGTCGGCCGAACCCAGCGTGCGCCAGGGCCCGTCACCGACCTGGGCGGCGAACACCACCCGGTTCAGCCCGCCACCGTCCACCTCCGCGGAGACCTCCACGTCACCGACCGCACCGGCCGCCGGAGCCTGCACCGACACCGACGGCCTGGCGGCCGGGGCGGCCAGCGGCCTGGCCGCCTTCAGCACCACCGCGGACAACGCCGGCACCTCCACCCGCACCTTCCGGTCCGCACCACTGCGCACCCGCGCCGACGACCCGTACACCCCGCGGAAGTCCATCCCCGCCGAGTACGTCGGCACCCCGACCGTCCGGGCCCTGTCCGCGTTGTTCACCGCCACGACGTACTCGACCCTCTGCCTCAGGTCGGTGCGGGAGAACGCGTACACCCCCGGACCGTCGTCCGCGTACCGCTCCTCCTGCACACCGTCGCGCAACGCCGGATGACGCTTCGTCAGTTCCGACAGCCTCGCGACCGACCGGTACAGCGGATGCGCCGTGTCGTACGCGTCCGAGGCGTGCGTACGCTCCGTGCCGATCCGGTCGTCGTCCAGGTACTCCGGAACCTTCGACGCGAACAGCGTCTGCCGGGCGTACACGTCGTCCGCCGATCCGGTGAAGCCCTGCTCGTCGCCCGCGTAGATCACCGGATTGCCCCGCGACAGGAACATCAGCTCGTGCGCGAACCGGTCACGGCGCAGCAGCTCGGCATCGCCCGCGCCGGGGTTGTCCTGGCTGACGAAACTCCCGATGCGGCCCATGTCGTGACTGCCGAGGAAGGTCACCTCGCCATAGGCGTTGGCCTTGTCCGTGGTGTAACGGTGGTCCTGGGCCAGGACGTGCGCGAGGTCGCGCGTGGGGCCGCCGCGGGACGCGTAGTTGCGGAGCGCGGCCTGCAGCGGGAAGTCGAGGGTGGCGTCGAGCCGCCCCTCGGTCAGGTAGGGCGCCATGACGACGGGGTCGGCCGAGAAGGCCTCCGCGAAGATGAAGAAGTCCCGCTTCCCCTGCCGGGCCGCGTAGGCGTCCAGAACCGTGGCCCACTGCGTCCAGAAGGCCATGTTGACGTTCTTCGCCGTGTCGACGCGGAAGCCGTCGATGCCGAAGTCCCGCACCCACGTCTCGTAGATCCGCCGCATGCCCTCGACGACCTCGGGCCGCTCGGTCCACAGGTCGTCGTTGCCCTTGAAGTCGCCGTACAGGGCGCTCTCGCCGGCGAAGGTGGAGTCGCCCCGGTTGTGGTACATCGTGGGGTCGTTCAGCCACGCCGGCACCTTGGTGTCGTGCTCGCCGGCGCGGGGGCGCGGCGTGTACGGGAAGCCGTCCTCGTCGACCTCGCGCATGCCGGCGCCGTCGTCGAAGGGACGGCCCTCGGTGTCCAGGTAGGGGAACGCGCCCTTGGAGCGGTAGCCGTACGCCTTCTCCGCGTAGTCGACGGTGTCGGCGGTGTGGTTGGTGATGACGTCGAAGAAGACCTTCATGCCCTTGGCGTGGGCCTTGTCGACGAGTTCCGCCAGTTCGGCGTTGGTGCCGAAGTGCGGGTCGACCCGGGTGAAGTCGGTGATGGAGTAGCCGTGGTAGCTGGCCATCTCGGTGCCGCTCATCGTCTGCACGGGCCGGTTCCTGAAGACCGGGGCCATCCAGAGGGCGGTGGTGCCCAGGCCCTTGACGTAGTCGAGCTTCTCGATCAGGCCCCTCAGGTCACCGCCCTGGTAGAAGTGCTTGTCGGTCGGGTCGTGGCCGGTCTGCGAGCGGCCGCCG
Source organism: Streptomyces sp. NPDC126497 (assembly GCF_040302425.1). Classification (NCBI taxonomy): domain Bacteria; kingdom Bacillati; phylum Actinomycetota; class Actinomycetes; order Kitasatosporales; family Streptomycetaceae; genus Streptomyces; species Streptomyces sp. NPDC126497. The sequence goes on along the minus strand of NZ_JBEORT010000051.1, from coordinate 40,042 downwards.
GTCAGGCCGCCCTCGTCGTTGGAGGTGGTTCCGTTGGCGAAGCGGTCGGGCAGCACCAGGTAGAACTGCTCGCGCGACGGGGCGGGGCGCGCCGGTGTGCGGGCGAGCGCGTGATCGGACGGCGGTCGCGGGGTCGCGGCGTCCGCGGGCGGTGTGGTGGACGGGAGGGCCGGCAGCACGGACAGGAACAGTGCGACGGCCGACAACCGGGCGGTTCTGCGCCGGGACGGTGAACCGGTCATGGGGCCTTTCTTCTCCTCACCGGTCGAACGGGACGGTCCGCCCGGTACACGGCGGCGGGAGCCCGCGCGGACACGGCGGGCCGCCCGGTGCGCCATCGGGGCGAACCGGGCGGTCCTTCGGTCGGCGGGGCGGGGCGTTTCCCTGGTTCAGCTGCGCCAGGTGTCGCTCAGCAGTGTCCTGCCGCTGGTCGGGACGGTGGCGGTGCGGTTGGCGCCGCTCTCCCAGGTGACCTTGCCGGTGGCGTCCTTGCGGAGGTACTTGTACGCGAAGGAGGTGCCGGCCGGGAGGGCGACGTCGAGCTTCCACACGGGGTAGCTCGCCGGGTCGAGCTTGAGTGCGGCGGCGGGGTTCCAGTTGCCGAGCGCGGCGTTGTCGCCGGTGACGTAGATGCTCTCGCCCCAGGCGGTGGTGGCGTCGACGCCGAACGAGGCGCCGGCTTCGACCTCGGGGTCCGGGTCCGGGCCGGGTCCGGGGTCGCAGCTGGTCGCCCCCGTGTGCAGGGCGAGCGCCGTGTTGCCGCCGAGGGTCGCGGTGAACTGCCCGGAGCCGTTCACGGTGACGGCCTTGCCGCTCTGGACGTCGCAGTAGGTGCCGGAGGGCAGCGACGTCCGGAAGGTGCGGGTCAGCGAGCCGGACTCGTGGTTGATCGCGACGTAGGCCTTGTTGCCGCGGCCGAAGGCGATGGCGTCGTTGCCGTTGTCCCACCAGTCCGTCACCGCGGCGCTGCCGGCGGTGTTGCGGAACCCGACCATGCCCGCGATCTCGCGCCAGGCGTGCTGGCACTTCCACCCGTCGGTGTAACAGGCGTTGACCTGGCCGTTGTTGGGGCCGCCCGCGTCGTCGCTGAACTCGTAGCCGGAGTGGACGTCCGGTGAGCCGTACGGCCAGGCCAGCATGAAGACGTGGGCGAGGGTGTAGTCGGCCCCGTCCTTGTAGGTCAGCGTCGTGTGGTGGCGCTCGGTGTCGTGGTTGGTCACGAAGGTGGCGGCCTTGCCGCTGGGGACGTGGCCCCAGGCCTCCCCGAAGTTCTTCAGGTACGCCAGCTTCTCGCCGGAGAAGACGCGCTTCAGGTCCTTGGCGAAGGAGAACTCCTGGACGTCACCGGTGCCGGTGTACTGGCCGGGCTGCACGGCCTCACCGGGCGCCCCGATGGTCTCCTGCTTCCAGTAGGCGCCCGGGTCGCTGAGCCGGCCCTTGATGTCGGCGAGGTCGCCCGGCGGGATGTGCTTGGCCGCGTCGACGCGGAAGCCGTCCACCCCGAGGGACAGCAGGTCGTTCAGGTACCCGGCGATCGTCTTGCGGACGTACTCCTCACCGGTGTCCAGGTCGGGCAGGCCGGACAGTTCACAGTGGTGGACGTTCCAGCTGTCCCCGTAGTTGTCGATGTCCCTCGTGCAGTCGTCCATGTCGGACTTGGAGTACAGGCCGGGGTAGTCGTACTTGCTGTAGGAGGAGCCCGCGGTCCCCGTGCCGGCACTGTTGGCCATGTGGTTGATCACCGTGTCCACGACGACCTCGACGCCTGCGGCGTGGCACGTGTCGATCATGTTCTTGAAGGCGGTGCGGTCGCCCAGCTTCGTGCCGATCCTGTAGCTGACGGGCTGGTACGCGGTCCACCACTGCGGGCCCCGGACCCGCTCGTTCGGCGGTGACACCTGCACGTACCCGTACCCGGCCGGCCCGAGGTCGTCGGTGCAGGCCTTGGCGACGGAGTCGAAGTTCCACTCGAACATCACAGCGGTGACGTCCTTGTCGCCGGGCGGGTCCGCCTGCGCGGTTCCGGGCGCCGTGACGACCACAGCGGCTCCCGCCACGAGGGCGAGTGCAGTGGCCACGGTCTTGTGGGCCATAGTTCCTCCTGATCCACCTGATGCGGACGAGAGGCCTTCACGCAGCAACGCGCCGTGCCCGACAGGCCTGGGGAATCTTGCTGAAACACGTCAGCAAGTTGTTGCGATCGAGACCGTACGAGTCCCTTCACCCTCGGTCAACCCTTCGCGACGGGACTCTTGGTTCCTTCTCCGGAAACCTCAACGTCACTGGCACGGAGGCACATTGCTGCTCTGCAAAGTCTTTCGCAAGCGTTTCAGAGGTGTTACGTTCAATCACCGTCCGGTCCGGCGGACCGGAGGCCCCGACGGTCGTCCGGGCCCACGCGCCCGGCCCGCCGGACCGGACTCCAGCCGGGGCTCCGCAGCCTTCATGCCGCCCCGCGGCCCCGACCGGGGTCGGCTGCGGAGCCTCTCCCCGGGCCGGTGCGCTCATCCGCTGCGCCGCGCCGTGGAACCACGCACGACCAGTTCCGGCTGGAAGACGAACTCGGTCCGCTGGACGGGGGTGCCGCCGACCTCCTCCAGCAGCGCCCCCACCGCCGCGGTCGCCATCGCCTGCACCGGCTGACGCACGGTGGTGAGCGGTGGGTCGGTGAACGGGATCAGCGGTGAGTCGTCGAACCCGATCACCGAGACGTCGTGCGGAACCGACAGGCCGCGTTCGCGCACCGCGCGGATCGCGCCCAGGGCCATCAGATCGCTGCCGCAGACCAGGCCGGTGCACCCCCTGTCCAGCAGCGCCGCCGCGGCCGCGTGGCCTCCCTCCACCGTGAACAGGGTGCGCTCGATGTGTGCCTCGGCCTCCTCCGCCCGCATCCCGCAGAAGGAACGCACGGCCGCGAGGAAGCCCTCGGCCTTGCGCCGCGACGGCACGAAACGGGTGGGGCCGACGGCCAGTCCGACCCTGGTGTGCCCCAGGTCGGCCAGGTGGCGCACCGCCATCCGTACCGCGGACCGGTCGTCGGACGACACGAAGGACGCCGTGATGCGCTCGTTGTAGCCGTTCACCAGGACGAACGGCAGGCGGCGGGAGGCGAGTTCGTGGTACCGGGCCGGGTCGGCCGTCGTGTCCGCGTGCAGTCCGGACAGGAAGACGATGCCCGTGACGCCCCGGTCCTCCATCTGCTCCACCAGTTCGTCCTCGGTGGATCCGCCGGGCATCTGGGTGCACAGCACGGGCGTGTACCCGTGCCCGGCCAGCACCTGCTCGATGACCTGGGCGAAAGCCGGGAAGATCGGGTTCGTGAGCTCCGGGATCACCAGACCGACCAGGCCGGCGCTGCGCTGGCGCAGCCGTACGGGCCGCTCGTAGCCGAGGACGTCGAGTGCGGCCACCACCCGCCGCCGGGTGGCGGGTGCGACGCCGGGTTTCCCGTTGAGCACGCGGCTCGCCGTGGCTTCGCTCACCCCGGCCTGCGCGGCGATGTCGGTGAGCCGCGGGGCACCGTGCTCGGCACCCCGCGTCAGGGAGAGGGTCACACCGCCCACCAGACGGTGCTGTCCGCGGGGAGCACGGCCGCGTCGCCCCCGGTCACCGGCTCGCAGCTGCTGAGCAGCGGCCGCCCCTGCGGGGTCCACCGCACCGGCGCACCGGTCAGGTTCACGGTGCAGACCAGGTCGCCGTCCCAGGCCCGGTCGCCGGGTCCCCTCGCGGTGCGGCGGAAGGCGAGGACGCCCTCGGGGGCCTCCAGCCACTCCACGCCGTCGCCGGCGCCGAGGGCGGGGTGCCTCCGGCGCAGTGCCAGGGCACTGCGGTAGAGCTCCAGCGTCGAGCCGGGGTCACCGGACTGCGCCTCGACCGACAGGTGCCTCCAGCTCGTCGGCTGCGGCAGCCAGCTCGGCCCGCCCGCGACGGGTCCGAAGCCGTACGGCGCCTCGGTCCCCGACCACGGGATCGGTACCCGGCAGCCGTCCCGCAGTCCGTCCTGCCCGTTGTCCCGGAAGAACGAGGGGTCCTGTCGCACCTCGTCCGGCAGGTCGGTCACCTCCGGCAGGCCGAGCTCCTCGCCCTGGTAGAGGTAGGCGGAGCCGGGCAGGGCCAGCATCAGCAGCGTCGCCGCGCGGGCCCGGCGCGTCCCCTGCTCGGGACCGTCCGCGGCGAGGCGGGTGGTGTGCCGGACGACGTCGTGGTTGGACAGCACCCAGGTGCTGGGCGCGCCCACCGGGCGCATGGCGTCGAGGCAGTCGTCGATGGCCCGGCGCAGGGCGCCTGCGTCCCAGCCGGCGCCCAGGTAGTGGAAGTTGAACGCCTGGTGCAGCTCGTCCGCCCGCAGGTAGTTGGCCGTGCGTTCGGCGCTCGGTGTCCACGCCTCGGCGACGCCGATGCGCTCCCCCGGGTACTCGTCCAGGATCCTGCGCCAGGACCGGTAGATCTCGTGCACGCCGTCCTGGTCGAAGAAGGGCAGTGGCTGGGTGCCCAGCAGCTTCAGCTGTCCGGTGCGCCCCGTGTCGGGCAGCCCCGCGGCCTTGACCAGGCCGTGGGCGACGTCGACGCGGAAGCCGTCGACGCCCATGTCGAGCCAGTAGCGCAGGACGGAGCGGAACTCGTCCCGCACGGCCGGGTTGTCCCAGTTGAAGTCGGGCTGTTCGGGAGCGAAGAGGTGCAGGTACCACTCCCCCGGTGTGCCGTCCGGGTTCTTCGTGCGCGTCCAGGCGGGGCCGCCGAAGACGGACTCCCAGTCGTTGGGGGGAGCCTCACCGGCGGGCCCGCGTCCCGGCCGGAAGTGGAAGCGGTCGCGCAACGGGGAGCCGGGGCCCTCGCGCAGGGCGCGCCGGAACCAGTCGTGCTGGTCCGAGCAGTGGTTGGGGACCACGTCGACGATCACGCGCAGTCCCAGGGCGTGCGCGTCGCGGATCAGTTCGTCCGCGTCGAGCAGCGTGCCGAACACGGGATCGACGGCCCGGTAGTCGGCGACGTCGTAGCCGCCGTCGGCCTGGGGCGAGACGTAGAAGGGGCTGAGCCAGACGGCGTCGACGCCGAGGTCCCTCAGGTACGGCAGCCGGGAGCGGATGCCCTGGAGGTCGCCCACCCCGTCGCCGTCGCTGTCGGCGAAGCTGCGGGGGTAGACCTGGTAGATCACGGCCTCCCGCCACCAGCCCGGGCGTTCGCCGGGGCCGGAGGGTCGGGTACGGGTGCCGGGTTCGGCAAGGTACTGGGTCATGGTTCTCCTGCCTGCGTCGGGGGGCGGTCAGGACTTGGTGGCGCCTGCGGTCAGACCGGAGACGAGGTGCCGCTGGACGAGTCCGAAGACGACCGCGGCGGGGACCGCGATGATCACGGCGGCCGCGGTCAGCGCGCCCCAGTCGCTCGTGTACTGGTTGACGAACGTCTGGAGGCCTCCGGCGAGCGTGAGGTTCTCCTCGCCGGTCATGAAGGCGGACGCGTAGGCCACTTCGCCCCAGCCGGTGATGAAGGTGTAGAAGGCGGTGACGGCGAGCCCCGGCTTTGCCAGGGGCAGCACCAGCCGCCAGAACGTACCGAACGGGGTGAGCCCGTCGACCCGGCCGGCTTCGTCGATCTCGACCGGGATGCCGTCGAAGTAGCCCTTCATCATCCAGGCGCAGAACGGCACGGCGACGGTGAGGTAGGTGACGACCAGCCCGACCGGCTGGTTGAGCAGCCCGAGGCCGGCGAGCAGGTTGTACAGCGGCACGATGAGCACCGCGACCGGGAACATCTGGGTGAGCAGGAGCATCCACATCAGGGGACGCATGCCGGGGAAGCGGAAACGGCTCACCGCGTAGCCGGTGGTGGCGGAGACGAAGACACCGATCAGCGTGGTCAGTCCGACGACGACCAGCGAGTTCTGCAGCCAGGACAGGAAGTCGGTGTCGCGTACGACATGGCGGTAGTTGCCGAGTGTGAAGTCCTTGACGAGCGAGGTGTCGAAGGCCTCGGTCTTCGGTTTGAAGGAGGTGGCCAGCAGCCACAGCGGGGGGAGGACCGCGACGACGGAGGCGGTCAGCAGGGTCAGGTGCAGTCCGAGCGAGGCCAGCGGGCCGCGCTCGCCGCGCCTGCGGGCGGAGGCCGGCGGCTCGGTGCGTACGGGGGTGCGCGTGATCGTGTCGGTCACCAGGTGTCTCCCTGCTTGCGCAGTGCGCGGCGGTAGGCCGCGGTGACGAGTGCCAGGAGGAGCAGGATCAGCACGCCCCAGGCGGCGGACGTGGAGTAGTCCCGCGGGCTGATGACGAAGGACAGGCGGTAGGCGTACGTCACCAGGATCTCGGTGGCGTCGCCCGGGCCGCCCCGGGTCAGCAGGAAGATCACCGGGAACATGTTGAAGGTCCAGATGGTGCTGAGCAGGACGACCGTGCTCGAGACGGACCGCAGTCCGGGCAGGGTGATGTGGCGGAAACGCTGCCAAGGGCTCGCCCCGTCCATCTCCGCGGCCTCGTAGAGGTCCGGGGGGATGGACTGCAGACCGCCGAGGAGGGCGATGAACATGAACGGCACGCCCACCCAGACGTTCACCGCGATGACGGAGATCTTCGCCCAGGTGGGGTCGTTCAGCCAGGAGATCCGGTCGAACCCGGCGCCGGCGAGCAGCTCGTTGAACAGGCCGCTGCGTTCGTTGAACAGCAGGCGCCAGGTGAACACGGAGACGAACGCCGGTACCGCCCAGGGCAGGACCAGGGCCGTGCGGTACAGGGTGCGGCCCTTGAAGGTGCGGTTGAGCATGACGGCCAGGGCCAGCCCGAGGGCGAAGGAGAGCGCCACGCAGCTGACCGTCCACACCACGGTCCAGCCGAGCCGGTCCCAGAAGACGCCGTCGCCGAGGATCGCCCGGTAGTTGGCGAGTCCGACGTGCTCGTACGTCGCGGGGATGTGGTTGACGCCGATGGTGCGCTCGACGTTGGCCTCGTTGGCGTCGGTGAAGGACAGCCAGACGCCGCGTGCGAGGGGGTATCCGATGATCACGCCGATCACGGCCACCACGGGGGCGACCATGCTCCAGGCGTACCAGTGGGTGGCCAGGGCCCTGCGCAGGCGCCCCGGGGTCCTGGGGTTCTTGTGGCCGGTGCGGTGGGCCCGGCCGCGGGCACCCTGGGTGCCCGCGGCCTTCGTCACCGGCCGGCCGGTCTCGACAGCCATGGGTCGTCGGTCCGCCTTCCCGTGGCCTACTTGTAGTCCTTGAGCAGCTTGCGGTAGGCGTCGCCGGTGCTCGACGCCGCCTCGTCCGGGCTGGTCTTGCCGGCCAGCACGTTGGCCATCTGCAGCCGGATGGGCTCGAAGAGGGCGTTGCCCTGGGCGATCCACGGCCGTTCCACGGCCTTGTCGACCGCCGGCTTGAAGAACTTCACCATCTCGTTGTCCGCGACGGCCGGCACCTCGTAGACGGAGGTGCGGGTGGGGAGCAGGCTCAGCTTCTCGGTGGTCTCCTGCTGCACCTCGGCGGAGCTCATGTACTTCACGAAGGCGTAGGAGGCGTCGAGGTTCTTCGAGCCGGCGTACACCGAGAGGTTCCACCCGCCCTGGGGTGATCCCTGGCCGGCGCTGCCGGCCGGGACGGGGGCCACTCCGAGGTTGGCGGGATCCTTGAACCGGGCTCCCGCCTTGACGTCCTCGATGGCCCACGGGCCGTTGATCATCATGGCGACCTTGCCCGACTTGAAGGCGTTCTGCATGTTGTTCCAGCCGTCGGACGCGTCCGTGATGGCCGCTTCGTCGTCCACCAGGTCCTTGAGGGTCCGGTACGCCTTCACACCGGGCTCGTCGTCGATGGTGACGGTCCTGTTCCTCTCGTCGACCAGGTCGCCGCCCTCACCGTAGAGGTAGGGCAGGAACCAGTACGGGTCGTCGCCTCTCAGGTAGAGGCCGGTCGCGCCGGTCCTCTCCTTGATCCTGGCGGCGGCCGTCTTCAGCTCGGCGACGGAGGCGGGCGCCCGGACGCCGGCCTTCTTCAGCAGGTCCTTGTTGTAGAAGAGCGCCAGGGTGTCTGTCACCTGCGGGACCGCGTAGGTCTTCCCCTCGTACTTCGTGCTGGCCGCGGCCTGCGGCAGGTGGTCCGACGCGTCGTCGAGGGCGGCCGTGCCGTCGAGCGGGGCGAGGTAGCCGATGCTGGCGAAGTCCGCGACCCAGGCCACCTCCGTGCGCATCACGTCCGGGGCACCGGAGTTGCCGCCCGCCGCGTTCTTGAACTTGGCGTTCGCCTCGCCGAACGGCACGTTGACGTACTTGACGTCGACCTTCGGGTGCTTCTTCTCGAAACGCTCCGCGAGGGCCTGGTACGTCGCCTTCTCCGCCTCGTTGGAGGTGTCCCAGAAGGTGACGGTTCCCGACAGCTCCCCGCTGCCTCCGTCGGCACCGTTCCGGCCGTCGTCGTCCCCGCCGCACGCCGAAGCCGTCATGGCCAGGGCCGCGACCAGCGCAGTGGCCGCAATGCCACGTCGCATTGTGAACTCCCCTGTTTCTTCCCGGAATCGGGCGGAGGCATCGAGGCCTCACGCCAACCGCTCCTACGCGGCGCCGGGGTTGCCAGGAACGTAACAGGGACGAAAGGGCGCCGAAAGACGTTGCGGCAATTTGCTGCAAGCAGTTTCAGCCATTGTGCGGGCGACGGACAGGCGTACCGCGCAGTCCCGTCGTTCTCCCCACGCAGTGGGCACGGCGACGGCCGACCGGTAAAGTGCCCTGCCATGACCATGCGGCTCGCCGACATCGCAGCCCAGGCGGGCGTCAGTAAGGCCACGGTCAGCCGCGTGCTCAACGGCGCGCGCGGTGTGGCCACGGACACCCGCGACTCCGTGCTCGCCGCACTCGACACGCTGGGGTACGAGTACCCGTCGCGGCAGCGCCGCGCGGAGCTGGTCGGCCTGATCACACCGGAGCTGGACAATCCCGTCTTCCCCGCGCTGGCCGAAGTGATGGGCCAGGCGCTCACGCGCCGGGGGTACACGCCCGTCCTGGCCACGCAGACGCCGGGGGGCTCGACCGAGGACGAACTCACCGAGATGCTCGTGAGCCGCGGGGTGGCCGGCATCGTCTTCGTCTCCGGGCTGCACGCCGACACCACCGCCGACACCGGACGCTACGACCGGCTGCGCCGGCAGCGTGTGCCCTTCGTGCTCGTCAACGGGTTCTCCCCCCGGATCGAGGCTCCCTTCGTCTCCCCGGACGACCGGGCCGCCATGCGCCTGGCCGTGGCGCATCTGGCCGAGCTGGGACACGAACGCATCGGGCTCGCGCTCGGACCGGAGCGCTTCGTGCCGGTCCAGCGCAAGATCGAGGGCTTCCGCATCGGTCTGCACGAGCACCTGGGGCTGTCGGCGCAGGAGGCCGGGGAGCTGATCCAGCACTCGCTGTTCTCCCTGGAAGGGGGCCAGGCGGCGGCGTCCGCACTGATCGACAGGGGGTGCACGGCCGTCGTGTGCGCCAGCGACATGATGGCCCTCGGCGCCGTCCGGGCCGCGCGTCAGAGGGGCCTCACGGTTCCCGGCGACCTCTCGGTCGTCGGCTTCGACGACTCGCCGCTCATCGCCTTCACCGACCCTCCGCTGACCACGATCAGACAGCCCGTCAAGGCGATGGGGCAGATCGCCGTGGACGCGCTGCTGGAGGAGATGTCCGGAACACCGCCGCCGCGCACCGAGTTCGTCCTCATGCCGGAACTGGTGGTCCGGGGGTCCACCGCCGCCGGTCCACGGAGCGGACAGCGCTCGCCGGACCAGGACTGACCCGCCGGCCGCCGCCCGGACGCGGCGCGCCGGGGCCGAGGTCCGGCGGTCCCGGTCCGGCCCGCCGTCACGCGGACGCGAGCAGCGGACGCCACCAGTCCGCGTGGCGTTCGTACCAGTGGGCGGTCTCGGCCAGTGCGGCCGCGAAGTCGGTGCGGGGCCGGTATCCGAGTTCGGCGGTGATCTTGCCGTGGTCGACCGCGTAGCGCCGGTCGTGCCCCTTGCGGTCCTCGACGTGTTCGATCCGGTCCGGGTCCGCGCCGCACAGGGCGAGCAGTCGGTGCGTGAGCTCCAGGTTGGGCAGCGAGGTGCCGCCCCCGATGTTGTAGACCTCCCCAGGCCGGCCCGACACGCGGACCAGTTCGACGGCCCGGACGTGGTCGTCGACGTGCAGCCAGTCGCGCTCGTACCGTCCGTCGCCGTAGAGCGGGACGGTGCCGCCCGACAGGATGCGGGTCAGGAAGCGCGGGATGAGCTTCTCCGGGTGCTGGTGGGGCCCGAAGTTGTTCGAGCAGCGGGTCACCCGGACGTCCAGCCCGTGCGTGCGGTGGTGGGCCAGGGCGATCAGGTCCGAGGCCGCCTTCGACGCCGCGTACGGCGAGGTGGGCCGCAGGGGGTCGCTCTCCTTGGCGGCCCCCTGGGGGAGGGAGCCGTACACCTCGTCGGTGGAGACGTGCACGAAGGTGCGCACGCCGTGGCGGAGCGCGGCGTCGAGCAGCACCTGGGTGCCCAGCACATTGGTGCGGGTGAAGGCGCCGCTGTCGGCGATGGAACGGTCGACGTGCGACTCGGCGGCGAAGTGCACGATCTGGTCGTGGCGTCCGGCCAGCACGTCCACCAGGGACGGGTCGCACACGTCGCCCTGGACGAAGGTGAGGTCGGGGTGGTCGCGCACCGCGTGGAGGCGTGCGAGGCTGCCGGCGTAGGTGAGTTTGTCGAGGACGGTCACCGCCGTGCCCCCGGGCCCCCGGGGCGACAGGAGGTGGCGGACGTAGGCGGAGCCGATGAAACCCGCCCCGCCGGTGACGAGGATCGCTGTGGTCATGGGGTGAGGTACACCTTGCTGTGGTCGCCGATCACCAGACGGTGAGCTTGCGGAAGACGGGGGGCCGGGCCCACGACGGCGCCTCGGCCGATGAGGGACGCCTCGATGCGGGACGCCCCCTCCACCTGCGCGCCGCGCAGCAGGACGGAGTACTCGACGGCACTGTCCTCGACCCGGCAGTCCTCCCCGATGGAGGTGTACGGGCCGACGCTGGAGTTGCTGACGACGGCGCCCGCGCCGATGACCACCGGGCCGACGACGCGTGACCCGCGCACGACCGCGCCCTCGGCCACCCGGACCCGGCCGATCAGCGTGCTGTGCGCGTCGACCTTGCCCTCGATCCGGCCCTCCAGCCCGTCGAGGACGTGGCGGTTGACCTCCAGCATGTCCTCCGCGCTGCCGGTGTCGCGCCAGGGCCGGGTGGTGGTCTCGGCGCGCACGCGCAGCCCCTGGTCGACCATCCACTGCACGGCGTGGGTGATCTCCAGCTCGCCGCGCGCGGAGGGGGCGATGGCGCGCACCGCCTCGTGCACGACCGGGCTGAAGGCGTACACGCCGATGAGGGCGAGCGCGCTGCGCGGGGTGTCGGGCTTCTCCTCCAGGCGCAGCACGTTCCCTTCGGTGTCGACCTCCGCGACTCCGAACGCGGAGGGGTCCGCGACGGGGGTCAGCAGCAGCCGGGCCGCCGCGGCGTCGGCGGCGGCGAGGCGCGCGAAGTCGGTGACGCCCTGCGGGAGGTAGTTGTCGCCCAGGTACAGCAGGAAGTCGTCGTCGCCGAGGAAGTCGCGGGCGATGCGCACCGCGTGCGCGAGGCCGAGCGGGCGGGACTGTTGCAGGTAGGTGATGCGTAACCCGAACTCCGCACCGTCGCCGGTCCGTTCGCGGATCTCGCGGCCGTGCGACCCCACGACGACGCCGACTTCCCCGATGCCCGCCGCGGCGAGGGAGTCCAGCGCGTAGAACAGCACGGGTCTGTTGGCGATGGGGAGCAGCTGCTTGGCGCCGGTGTGCGTGAACGGCCTCAGTCTGCTGCCGGTTCCACCTGCCAGGACCAGGGCCTTCACCTCGGCCTCCGCAGGGGCGGACCGGTCCGGGGGTGTTTTCTCACAGGTCTCTCCTCGCATCGGAGGCGTGGCGTCGCCGTGGGCACGTCGACTCAAGCAGACTGCCGCGATCGTTCGCAACAGGTTTCTGAAACGATCCGCAAAGTCTTGCAGTCGTCTGCGTTCAAGTGTTTGACTCAAGCCGAGCCGCCAACCGTGGTGTGTCACACCGCAGTTCGCCGGCGATTGCGTGCAGCCGGTCCGACGGGCAGGGACAGCGATGACAGGTTTACGGCAGACACAGCACCTGGCACGGGAGGCCCGGCGTCTGGCGCCGGGCGCTTCCGAGGAAGCCGTCCACGGACGCCGGGTGTTCGCCGAGGGGCGCGGTCCCGTGCTGACCGACCTCGACGGCAACCAGTACCTCGACTTCGCCGCCGGCACCCTCACCCAGTCCCTGGGCCACGGACACCCGGAGGTGGTCGAGGCGCTCACCGCCCAGGCCCGCCGTCTGTGGAACGTCCACGACAGCGCCACACCGGACCGCGCCGACCTGCTGGACCTGCTCGCCAGGCTGCTGCCCGAGCGGCTCGACACCTACGCGTTCTTCTCCACCGGCGCGGAGGTGGTCGAGGCGGCCCTGCGGGTCGTCCAGGCGACCGCGCCGCCGGGACGCAACCGGATCGGCGCCCTGCGGCACGGTTTCCACGGCAAGACCATGGGCGCCCGGATGCTCGTGCACTGGGACATCGGCCACCAGGCGTTCAGCGGCAACAGCGTTCTGGGCTACAGCCCTTACTGCTACCGCTGCCCCCTGGGGCTGGAGTACCCGTCGTGCGACGTGCGCTGCGCGACGCTGGTGCGCCGGCACATCGCCGAGAAGCCCAACGTCTCCGCGCTGGTCTTCGAGCCCGTCCTCGGCGCGGCGGGTGTCATCGTGCCGCCGCCGGGTTACTGGGAACGCGTCGCGGACGCCTGCCGGGAGAGCGGCGTCCTGCTCGTCGCGGACGAGGTGCTCACCGGCGGCGGACGCACGGGGGCCTTCCTCGCCGGTGACCTCTTCGGCATCGAACCGGACCTGGCGATGCTGTCCAAGGGCACCGCGAGCGGGTTCCCGTTCGCCGTCCTCGCCGGCCGCGCGGAGCTGCTGCGCAGGCCGGAGGCGGCCACCTCGGGGGCGTACGCCTCGACGTACGCGAGCAACCCGCTGGGCATCGCCGCCGCCCGCGCCACGCTCGAGGTCGTGGAGCGCGACCGGCTGATCGACCGCGTACGCGTCCTCGGCGAGATCGTGGAGGACCGGCTGCGTGTCCTGGAGTCCCGCTTCGACCGGCTGGGGCAGGTACGCGGCCTCGGACTGCTGTGGGGCCTGGAGTTCGTCACCGACCCCGCCACCCGCACGCCCGCGCCGGAGACGGCCCGGGCCGTCTACACCACGGCCCTCGACCTGGGACTGCGCACCGCCCTCGGAGGTCACATCCTGCGCCTGGCCCCGCCGTTCACCCTCGACGAGGCCCTGCTCGAGGAAGGTCTGCGGCTGCTGGAGAAGGCCCTCGAGCGGGTGATCGCGTGATCGTGGCGGAACGCCTCGTCAAGGAGTTCCGGCTGGCCGAACGCAAACCCGGCCTGCTCGGCAGCCTCTCCACCCTCCTCACCCGCCGCCACCGCGTGGTCCGCGCGGTCGACGACGTCTCCTTCGAGATACCGGCCGGCACCAAGACGGCCTACATCGGCGCCAACGGGGCCGGCAAGTCGACCACGATCAAGATGCTGACCGGCATCATGACCCCCACCTCCGGCCGCTGCACGGTCGCCGGGCTGGAGCCGTACCGGCACCGGCAGCGCAACGCCCGCACCATCGGCGTCGTCTTCGGCCAGCGCAGCCAGCTGTGGTGGGACCTGTCGGTGCCGGACTCCTTCCGCATCCTGCGCCGCATCTACGACGTCCCCGCACCGGTCTACCGGCGCAACCTGGACCTGTTCCGGGAGTTCCTCGACATCGACGCGCTGGGTTCCACCCCCGTACGGCAGCTGAGCCTCGGCCAGCGGATGCGCGCCGAGATCGCGGCGAGCCTGCTGCACGACCCCGCCGTCCTGTTCTGGGACGAGCCCACCATCGGCCTCGACATGGTGCTCAAGGACGCGGTGCGCCACCTGGTCAACCGCGCCCACCGGGAGCTGGGCACCACCGTGGTGCTCACCAGCCACGACATCGCCGACATCGCCGCGATCTGCGACAGCGTCCTGGTCGTCGACCACGGCCGGGTCGTGCACCAGGGGACCCTGCAGGACCTGCTGCGCACCGCCGACCACCGCTCGGTCGTCTTCGACCACCGGGACGGCACCGCGGCCGGTTCCGTCCGCGCCCGCATCGAGGCCGGTCTGCCGGGCGTGCGCACCGCACCGGACGACGGCGGCCGCGTCCGTGTCGACTACCCGACCGCCCGCTACACCTCCCGGCAGGTCCTCACCTTCCTCCTGGACCGCTTCGACCTCGCCGACTGGTACGCCCCCGAACCCGGCCTGGAGGACGTGCTCCGCGAGATCTACGGCCGCGCACGCGTTCCCGGCGGCGCGCCCGGCGGAACCGACCGCGTCCCCGACGGTGCCGCGTGACCGCCCGCCTGCGCCGCTACACGCCGTTCGCCACCAGCGGCCTGCAGTCCCTGCTGCAGTACCGCTCCATGTTCGCGATGACCGCGATGACCGCGGCCGCCGGCGCGGCGGTGACCGTCTTCCTGTGGCGCGCCGTGTACGCGGGCACACCCGGCCGCGGACCCGGCGGCTTCACCGTGGAGGACATCACCACCTACCTGCTGGTGGCCCAGATCCTGCAGGTGCTGCACACCAACCGGGTGGACGACGAGGTCGCGGCCGAGGTGTACCGGGGCGACGTCGCGGTCATGCTGGTGCGCCCCGTCAGCTACCCGGTGATGCGGTTCTTCGCCTGCCTGCCCGTGGTGGGGGCCAACGCCGTCCTGGTCGGCCTGCCGGTCCTCGGCCTGTTCGCGCTGCTCGTCCCGCTCACCGCGCCCCGGCCGGCGGACCTGCTGCTGTTCGCCGTCTCCACCGTCCTGTCGGTGCTGCTGGCGTTCTGCGTGAACCTGCTGACCGGCATGACCGGCTTCCTCACCACCAACACCTGGGGCGTGCGGATGGTCAAGCAGAGCGTCGTCGCCTTCTTCGCCGGACAGCTCGTGCCCCTCGCGCTGATGCCGGGCCCGCTGGCCGCCCTCGCGAAGGCCCTGCCCTTCCGCGGCATGGTCGACGGTCCGCTGACCCTGCTGCTCGGCCGCTACGACGGCTGGACGGACGCCGCCGGGGTGCTCGTCCAGCAGGCGGCCTGGGCGGCCGGGCTGTCGCTGCTGTGCGCCGCGCTGTGGCACGCCGCCCTGGGACGGCTGGAGGTGCTCGGCGGATGACGCGCACCATGACGCGGTACCTGCGGCTGGCCTGGTTCCTGGGCGGGGTGGGCCTGCACCGGCTGGCCGCGTACCGCACGGACTTCGTGCTCGGCGCGGGCGCCTTCCTGGTGCGGGTCGGCGTCCAGACGGCGGTCGTCGGGCTCGTCTTCCGGCAGGTCCCCGCCGTGGGCGGCTGGTCGTACCACGAGGTGCTGTTCCTTCTGGGGTTCTCCCTGCTGCCGCGCGGGCTCGACCACCTCTTCACCGACCAGCTGTGGGAACTGGGCCGCAAACTGGTCCAGCGCGGGGAGTTCTACCGCTACCTCGTCCGGCCGGTCGACCCGCTGTTCTCCCTGCTGTCGGAACGCTTCTTCCACCCCGACGGGCTCGGCGAACTCGTCGTCGGCGCCGTCCTGGTGGGATACGCGGGCGGCGAGCTCGGCCTGTCGCTCAGTCCCGTGCAGTGGGTGCTGGCGCCCGTGCTGGTGCTGTGCGGGGCGCTGCTGCACACCTCGGTGAAGCTGCTCTTCGCCTCCCTGTCCTTCTGGACGGTGACGAGCATGCCCGCGATGTACGCGGCCAACCAGGTGTCGGAGTTCTCCGCCTACCCCCTGGACGTCTACCACCCCTCGCTGAAGGCCCTGCTCACCTGGGTCCTGCCCTTCGCCTTCACCGCCTACGTGCCCTGCGTCTACCTGCTGAGCGGCGGGACCGGTCTGCTCGGCTGGCTGCCCGTGGTGACCGCCGGCGCCCTGGCCCTCGCGCTGACCGTCTGGCGCCGCGGCGTCAACCGCTACGAGATGACCGGGAGTTGAGCCTGGCATGATGAGAAACGACGATCTGGGTCCCTTACTGCGCACCGCTCCGTGGATGCCCGAGGACGACCGGCGGGCCGAGCGCTTCGAGTGCGTCGACCACGCGGACCTCGGCGCCACCGCCCGCCTGCTGGTCGTGGCCGCCGTCGGCGGTCCGGCGTCGGGACGGCGCTACTTCGTCCCGGTGCGGTCCGCACCCACGGGACACGGCGTCGAGGAGGCGCACGGCGGCGTCGGGTTCGACTCCGCCGTGCTGGCCGCGGTCCGCGCCGGACGCCGGCTGCCCACCGCCCGCGGCGGCCGGGTGCTCTTCCGCGGCGCGGGGCTCACCGCGCGCTCGGTGCGCCGGCTGCCCTTCGAGCGGGGCTGGTCCTCCAACGTGCTGTCCCTGGTGGAGGACGACGGGACGGCCTACGTCCACAAGACCTACCGGCGGCTGGACGAGACCGTCCGGGAGCCGGAGCTCCTGCGGCTCATGAACGGGACCGGCCGCACCCCCGACTGGGCGGGCGACTACACCTACGTCGACCCCGCCGACGGCGCCCACCGCCCGCTGGGCGTGTTCTACCGGTACGCCCCCGGAGACGGGATCGACCTGCCGCTGAGGCACAGCGTGCGGTCCCTGTGGCCGAAGGTGACCGACGGACAGGCCCCCGGCCCCCTCGACGACGCCGTGCGGGCCCACCTGCGTCCGCTCGCGGACAACCTGCGCGACGCCGGACGCTTCCTGGCCGGCTTCCACCGCGACCTGGCCGGCCGGCTCGGCCGGGGTCCCGTGCCGCCGTACCCGGCACGGGAGATCCTGGCCCGGGCCACCGCCCGCACGGACGCACTGGCCTCGGCGGACATCGACCTGCCCGAGGCCCCGCGCGCCGCGGCCTTCACGGCCCTGCGGCAGGAGACCGCCGCGCTGCGGAGCGCCTTCGACGCCGCCCCCGCGAGGTTCCCCTCGGGGCCGTGCCACGGCGACCTGCACCTGTCCCACCTGCTGTGCCGGCCGCGCGACGACGGGGGCTGGTCGATGAACGTCATCGACGTGTCCACCCCCGCCCTCGGCCCCGGCGAGGCGGGCTGGGCCGCGCAGTCGCCGGTCCAGGACCTGGTCGCCGTCCAGCGCGCCCTGGAGTACTTCACCGCCGACGAGGCGGCCTTCGAGAGCGCACGGCGCCTCGGCGTCGACCCCATGGAGACGATGCGGGACGCGCTGGACGGCGCCGGCGACCGGCCGCCCGGGCAGCGCCCCGTGCCGCGCCCGGTCTTCCACGCCGCCGACGTCTGGCGGGCGCACGTGCTGCGGCTGCTCCTGGGACGCACGGTGGACGACCCCCTGCGCCGGCTGCTGTACCTGGACCGGCTGCTGCACGAACTCGCCTACAACATCGACCACGCCCGTCCCTACCACGCCGCGATCGACCTGCGCCACGCCCTCGCGCTCGGCGCCCGCCCCCCGGCCCCGACCCTTCCAGCAAGGACGTGAACGTGACCGAGCCCCCGATGCACATCATCGAGACCTACTTCGAATGCTGCGGCTTCGACCACACCTTCCTGCAGGGCGGCACCTCGGTGTACCTGTGGAACCTCTCCCGGGAGTTCGCCGCCCGCGGGCACCGGGTCTCCCTGGTCACCCCCGCGCACGGCAGGCTCGACGACCTGCGCGGCCGGTACCAGGTGGAGGACCTCGGCTACACGGACGAGTACGTACTGCCGCTGGTCCTCGACCCGGAGGTGTGGCACGGCTTCCCCACCGAGACCGAACTGCCCGTGCGCACCACCGCGCACCGCATCCGCCTCGACGGCGTGGACCTGTACTTCCTGTCCAACGAGCACCTCGACCGGCTCCCGGACACCTTCTACCCGCCCTACGACGCCAAGGGCCGGGACCTGGTCTTCTTCAAGCCGCTGGTCTTCCAGGTGGACAGCGTGCGCTTCCTGCGCCACTGGTTCGGCGGGGAGCGGGCGATCGTCCACGCCCACGAGCCCTTCTACCACTACCTGCTGCCGGCCGCGCTGCGCGACGACCCGACGAAGCACGTCGTCAGCACGGTGCAGAGCAACATGCCGATCACCAAGCGGGTCTACGCGCCCGAGGTCCGCCGCCTGCTCGAACTCCTGGGCGCGCCGGCCGACTTCCCGCAGGAGCACCCGCCGGCCGGACCGGACCTCGAAGCGGTGCGCCAGTACCAGCAACTGACCCATCTGCACTACGAGTACCCGCCGGACCACGTGGCCGTCTACCGACTGGTCCTGGAGAACGCCGATCTGATCGACTTCCTCTCGCCCGGCCAGCTCGACTTCTACGCCTCCTTCCGGGACACGCCCTTCGAGGCGCTCTTCACGCACCTGCCCCTGTCACGGGCCGTGAAGGAGAACGCGCACAAGATGTTCGTCGGGGGCTGCGCCATATCCGACCGGTGGCTCGCCTGGGACCCGGACGAGGTGGACCGGCGGGCCGTGCTCGAAGGGCTGGGACTGGATCCCGCGCTGCCGACGTTCTTCCACAACGCGCGCTACGCCCTGCACCACAAGGGCCAGCTGGAGCTGATGCGCGCCGTCGACCGGGTGCTGGCCGACGGCCTGGCCGCGAACTTCGTCGTGCGCTGCATCTCCGGCGCCCCGCTCGACGACCCCTACTTCCGCGAGGTCGCCGAGCGGCACCGGGGCCGGCTGCGCCTGGAGTCGGAACGGGTGGACGAGCGGCGGGTGTTCGAGTACGCGTCGGCCGCCGACTTCTGCCTGTTCCCCTCCAAGTTCGAGATGGACACCTTCCTCATCGCCCAGGGCGAGGCGATGGTGTGCGGGGCGGTGCCCATCGCGACCGCGCAGGAGGGCATGGCGCACTTCCGGCACGCCCGGCCCGAGCCGGAGACCACCGGCCTCGCCGTCAACCGCTCCTTCGCCGAGGACGACCCGCTGCTCACCGCCGCGCTCGTCGCGCGCATCCGGGAGGCGGTGGCGCTGTGGTCCGGGGAACCGGCCCGCCACCGGGAGCTGTCGCGGCGCGCGGCGGCGGTCGCCCGGCAGTTCACCTGGGAGCACTGCGCGGACCTGCACCTCGCCGCGTTCGGCCGCCTGTGGCGGGGCGAGCCGGCCGAGCTGCCCGCCGAACGCGCCCTGCGACACGGCTGGTTCGACCTGCTGAAGGACGAGGAGATCACCGAGGAGGCGGCCCTCGCCCACGGCGACCCGGCGGCGTACGCGCGCCGCGCGCCCCTCGACGCCCCGGCCGCCCGGCGGTTCTTCCACGCGGCCTGGGAGCGGGCCGACTTCGGCACGTGCGAGCGGGTCGCGGACCGCTGTCCCGCCGCGGTGACCGCCGAGGAGGTGCGCGCCCTGCGCGAGCGGTGCTCGGTCACCGGCGACGGCGGGCTGGTGTACCGGCTGCCGCACGCCGAGCGGGTGGAGCTGGTGACCCCGGCCCCGCGCGGCCCGGCGGCCCGGGCGCTGCCCGGGGTGCGGGAGCTGCGCCGCACCGCGCCCGGCGTGTTCGAGGGACCACCGCCAAGGCCGGGGGCGCGGCTGCTGCTGACGCTGTCCTCCGGCCGGGTCACCTGGGACGAGGCCCGTCATGGCTGAGCGGGGAGGGGTGCGCGCGGTGCTGCTGGCGGGCGGTGAGGGGCGGCGCATGGGGCCGCTGGGCGAGGGGCGCCTGAAGCCGCTCGTCCCGTACGGGGGCGCCTGCCGCCTGATCGACTTCAGCCTCGCCAACGCGCGCGACTCGGGGCTGGGGGAGGTACTGCTGCTGTCCCAGTACGAGGAGCGGCGGCTGATGGACGACCTGCACCGGGTGTGGAACCGCGGCCCGGACTTCCGGGTGCACTTCGGGCCGTACGACGACGCCTACCGGGCCGCGGGCGCCGGGCTCCCCCGCGAGCTGCCCGCACGCACCCGGCCGGCCGAGCGCGGTACCGCGGACGCCCTGATCCGCAAGGCCGGGCACGTCTTCGGTGGCGGTCACGAGCAGGTCCTGGTGCTGCACGCGGACCACGTCTACCGCTTCGACTACCGGCCGCTGATCGCGGAGCACCGGGCCTCCGGCGCCGCCCTGACCGTCGCCTACCAGCGGATCGAGCGGCGCTGGGTCCACCTGTTCGGGATGGTCCGTTTCGACCGGGCGGGCCGGCTCACCGAGTTCGTGGAGAAACCGGCCGAACCCACCAGCGACCTGGTGTTCGCCGCGTTCTGCGTCTTCGACGCCGCGGTGCTCCACCGCTACCTGGAGAAGCTGGACGGCACCGACTGGCAGCACGACATCAGCCGCGACGTCATCCCCGCGATGCTCGCGGGCGGCGAGGACGTCCGCGGTCACGAGGTAGCCGGCCACTGGGAGGACATCGGCACCGTCGAGCGCTACCACCGGGCGCACCTGATGCTCGCGGCCGGCGGACCGCGGGCCGGACTCCCGGTCGAGCGGATGCCCAGGACCGTCCGGCCCGGGGTGGACCGGGGCTGGGTGGCCGACTCCCCGGGCGTGGTCGCCTCGTTGGTCCCGGCGGACCTCGTCAACGACGGCCGGGTGGAGCACAGCGTGCTCTTCCCCGGCGTCACCGTCGGGGCGGGCGCCCGGGTCCGGCGCAGCGTGCTGCTGCCCGGTGCCACGGTCGGCCCCGGCCAGGACATCGACTCGGCGGTGGTCCTGGAGAACGGACAGGTGCAGCGGGTCGAGGACACCGCGGCCGTCACGGAAGGAACTTGTGCATGAGCCCGTCCCCTTACGACGTCCTGGTGGTCGGCGGAGCCGGCGTGGACACCGTCGTCCGCGTCGAGAGGCTGGAGGTCCCCCCGGGCGACTCGCTGCACGTGCCGCCGGTGCACGACTACGTGGCCCATACCGGCAACGGCGTGGCGCTCGGCTGGCACGCCCTGGGCCTCACCACCAAGTTCATCGACTTCCTCGGTGACGACCCCCAGGGACACGCCGTGCTCGCCGCGTACGCCGGGCACGGTCTGGACTTCAGCCACGTGGTGTCCCCGCACGGCACCCCGCGCGGCGTCAACCTGGTCGACGCGCAAGGCCGCCGCTTCTCCTTCTACGACTCCCGGCACCCCGCGGACCTGCGGCTGCCGCGCGCCTTCTACCTGCCCCACCTGGAGCGGGCGCGCCACGTCCACCTCTCCATCGTGGGGCACAACCGCGACCTGTACGAGGACGTCCACCGGCTCGGGGTGCCCAGCTCCACCGACCTGCACGACTGGGACGGCGTCAACCCCCACCACCGCACCTACGCCCTCGCCTCCGACTACGTCTTCATGAGCGCCGCGGCCGTCCACGACCGGCTTCCGGAGGTCCTGCACGGCATCGTCGACGAGGGCCGGGCCCGCCTCGTCGTGGCCACCGACGGAGCGGACGGCT
This sequence comes from Streptomyces sp. NPDC126497, assembly GCF_040302425.1. NCBI lineage: Bacteria > Bacillati > Actinomycetota > Actinomycetes > Kitasatosporales > Streptomycetaceae > Streptomyces > Streptomyces sp. NPDC126497. Next base: position 18,636 of record NZ_JBEORT010000051.1, on the reverse strand, counting down.
GCCACCTGCTCGTGCGGGGCGAGACGGAGGTGCGCCACTTCCCGGCCGTGCGGCCGGAGCGGCCCGTCGTCGATTCCAACGGGGCCGGCGACGCCTTCGTCACCGCGTTCCTCCACGCCCACTTCGAGGGGCGGCCGGTGGAGGAGTGCGTCCTGGCCGGATCGGTGTCCGGGGCCTTCGCCTGCGGTGCCGCCGGCACCCACACCGAGTTCATCGACCTGCCCGGTCTGCGCGCGGCCTGCGCCCGCGCGCAGACCGCGGCGGAGTGAAGGAGCCCCGCGCGTGCACATCGTCACCTTCTCCTTCGAGTGCGGCGGCTTCGACAACCGGCTGATGCGCGGCGGGCTGTCCCCGCTCGTGTGGAACCTGTCCCGCGAGTACGCCGCGCGCGGCCACCGCGTCTCGCTGGTCACGCCCGCGCACGGTCACCTCCGGGCCCTGCGCGAGCGGTTCGACGTACGGGAACTCGACTACCGCGACGCGCACACGGTGCCGCTGGTGCTCGACCCCAAGGTGTGGCCCGGCCGGCCCGCCGAGACCGGTCTCGCCCTGGACACCCGCGCCCACCTGTTACGCCTGGACGGCGTGGACGTCTACCTGCTGTCCGACGCCTTCCTGGACCTGCTGCCGGACCGGCTCTATCCGCCTCCGGCCCTCGAGGGCCGGGACCTGGCGTACCTCAAGCCGCTGGTCTTCCAGGTCGGCGGTCTGCGCTTCGTCCAGCGCCACCTGGCGGACGGCCCGGCGGTCGTGCACGGCTTCGAGCCCTCCTACCACTACCTGCTGCCCGCCGTCCTCGCCGACGACGACCGGTACCGGACGGTGAGCACGGTCGCCGCGAACGCCCCCGTCACGCAGAAGGTGTACCGGCCGCAGGTGGAACGGCTGCTGGAGCTCTTCGGGGTCCGCGGACCGGACCTCGACGCCCTGGACGGGCCACCGCCCCCCGAGGACTCCCCCACGGCCACCATGGCCCGGGCGCTGGCCGGCACCCGCATGCACGTCGAGTACGGGCCGGACCACGTGGGTGTGTTCCCGCTGATCGCCGACCGCGCGGATCTGATCGACTTCGTGTCCCCCGGCCAGCTCGACCACTACGTCACCTGGCAGGACACGCCGTTCGAAGCCCTGTTCCAGTCGCTCCCCGTGGCCCGGCGGCTGCGGGAACGGCCGGAGCGGCTGCTGGCCGGCGGCTGCGGCATCGCGGACAGCTGGCTGGCGCGTGATCCGGAGGCCGTGGACCGGGCCGCGGTGCGCCGGTCGCTCGGCCTGACGGGCGCCGGTCCGGTCTTCTACCACGCCGCCCGCTACGCGGTGCACCACAAGGGTCAGCTGGAGCTGATGCGGGCCGTGGAGGAGGTGCTGGCCGAGGACCCGGAGGTGGGTTTCGTGATCCGCTGCTCGACCGGGGGCGGCGGCGACGCGCCGGCGACGGTCGCGAACGCCGCGTTCCAGCGGCTCGCCGACCGCTTTCCGGGACAACTCCGCCTGGAATGGCGGCTCGCCGACGAGGACACGTTGTTCGAGCAGGCGGCGAGCGCCGACTTCTGCGTGTATCCGTCCAAGTTCGAACTGGACGGCTTCCTCATCGCCCAGGCCGAGGCGATGGCCTGCGGGGCGGTGCCGATCGCCACCGCCCAGCGGGTGACCTCCCACTTCGGGCACGGACGGCCCCTCGACGACCCGGACGCGACCGGGTTCTCCGTGCCCGGTTCCTTCCGCGACGACGACCCGGCGCTGGCCCGGGCCCTCACCGAGCGCATACGCGAGGCCGTGACGGTCTTCCGCACGGCACCCGGCACCTACGCCCGGCTCTCGGGCAACGCCCGGCGCCTGGGCCGTTCGTTCACCTGGGCCCGCAGCGCGGACCTGCGCCTGGCCGCCTACGCGCGTCTGCTGCGCGGCGAGCACGCACGGCCGTCGGCCGGCGAGCTGGTCGAGCGGGGCTGGCTGGAGGCGCTGCCGTCCGCCGCCCACACCGAGCAGCGTGAGCTGATCGCGCGGGCGGCGACGGAACGCGGTGACGCCACCGCCCTCGCCCGCGCTCTCGGGTGCGGCGTCGACGGCCTCGGAGCGGACGACTGGGAGCGGTTGTTCGCCTCGGCCCACCGCCGGGGGGACTTCGCCCGCTGTGCCGAACTGGCCCGGCGGGCGGGCCGGCCGGACCTGCGGGCCCGGCAGGCGGAGCGCTTCCGGCTCACCGCCGCTCCGGACGGCACGTGGCGCGTGCGGTACGCGCACGCCGAGGCGGAACGGGTCGAGCTGGTGGTCGAGGCGTCCGCGACGACGGGCCCGGCACCCGGCCGGGCCCCGACGGCCGCCACCCCCACCGCACCCGCTGCCCCGACCCCGGTCACGGCCACCGCGTCCACGGCACCCGCGGTCACGGCTGCTGCCGGCACCGCCTGCCCGGACGTGGCCGCTGTGGACACGGCTTCCGCGAACACCGCCTCCGTGGACGCGGACGCCTCAGGCGGTGAGGCGCAGGGAGCCGCCGCGGCGGCCGCGGGACGCCCGGGGCCGGGTTCCACGGCCCCGCGTCCCCCGCTGGAGTCGGTCACCGAGGCCCTCGCCTCCGACGAGCCGGCTCCCGCCTCCGGCGGTGCCGTGCTGCGGCCGCTCGCCGCCGGCGGCGACGGCGTGTTCACGGGGACGCTGGACGGGCCGCCCGTCGGAGGTCACGCCGTCGCCATGGTGACGCTGCGCTCCGGCCGGGTGGTCTGGGACACCGTGCCGACCCGCGCGCCCGCGTTCCGGCTGGTGGCGACCGATCTCGACGGCACGCTGCTGCGCAGCGACCTGACCGTGTCGGCGCGCACCCGCCGGGCGCTGGAACGGGTCGCCGCGTCCGGCGCCCACCACCTGGTGGTCACCGGACGCCCCGCGGTGGCCTGCAGACAGCTCCTGAACGCCCTCGGCTACCGGGGGCTGGCCGTCTGCGGCCAGGGCGCGCAGCTGTACGACGCCGGTGCGGACCGCCTGCTGTCCTCGGTGTCCCTGGACCGTGATCTCGCCCGCGGCGTCGTCGAGAAGGTCGAGGCCGAACTGGGCCGGGTCGAACTCGGCGTCGTCACCTCGCCGCCGGAGAGCCGGTTCAAGGTGACCCCCGGCTTCGGGGAACGGGTCCGTCACGGCTGGGACGTGACCACCGACCCCGGCCTGCTGTGGGCGGCGCCCATCGACAAGCTGATCCTGCACCACCGGCACGTCGACGAGGACCGGCTGGCCGCCGTCGCGCGACGGCTGACGGGCGGTGAGGTGACCGTCGTGCACTCGGTCAAGGGCATGGTGGAGGTCCTTCCCGCGGGCACCGACAAGGGCACCGGTGTGGCGCGGGCCGCCGAGCTGCTGGGCTTCACCGGCGCCGACACCGTCGCCTTCGGCGACATGCCCAACGACATCCCGCTGCTGGCCTGGGCCGCTCACGGCGTGGCGGTCGCAGGCGCCCACCACGACCTGCGGGCCGTGGCCGACGAGGTCGCCCCGGGCAACGACGAGGACGGGGTCGCCACCGTCCTCGAACGCCTCTTCGCACCGGAAGGGGGCCGTCCGTGACCCGCCCCGCCGCGCCCGACGCGTCCCTGCGGGAGCTGGCCCGCGCGCACGGCGTGAGCACCGAGTACGTCACCGACCGCGGTGACCGCGTCACCGTCGCCGCGGACACCCTGGTCGCGGTCCTGGCCGCGTGCGGCGTGGACGCGAGCACCCCGGACGCCGCCCGGCGGGCCCTGGCCGCCCGGCGCGCGGCGGACGCGGACGGGCTGCTCCCGCCCTGTGCGGTCGTCCGTGCCGGATCGGCCGTACGGCTGCGGCTGCCGCCCGGCGCCCGGGCCCGCGTCGCCCTGGAGGGCGGGGGCGAGAGCGGTCCCGGGGACCCGCTGCCGCCGGGCGCGCACGTCCTGCACGCCGTCGCGGGCCGGCGGCGGGCGTCCGCGCCGCTGCTGTCGGTGCCCGAGCGCATCCCCGTGCCCGAGCGGCGCGGCTGGGGCTTCCTGGTCCAGCTGTACTCGGTGCTCTCCCGCAGGTCCTGGGGCATGGGGGACCTGGCCGACCTCGCGGAGCTGGCCTCCTGGTCCGGCCGCGCGCTGGGCGCCGGCTTCGTCCAGCTGGGGCCGCTGCACGCGGTGGAGCCGGGGCCGCTGCCCGATCCGTCGCCGTACCGGCCGAGTTCGCGGCGGTTCGCGGACCCGATGCACGTCCGGGTGGAGGAGGTGCCGGAGTACCGGTACCTGGACCGGGAGGCCCGCCGCGCGGTGGACTCCTGCGCCGCCCGGGCGCGGGCCCTCAACGAGCGCGTGCTGAGCGGCGGGACGCTGATCGACCGGGAGGCGGTGCGCGCGCTCAAGCTCGAGGCACTGCGCCATGTGCACCGGGTACCGGCCCCGCCCGGCCGCCGTGCGGCCCTGGAGGCGTTCACCGTCCGCGAGGGCGGGGACCTGACGGACTTCGCCACCTGGTCCGCGCTGGCGGAGGTGCACGGCGGCGCCTGGCGGTCCTGGCCCGGAGGGCTGCACGACCCGCGGTCGCCGCGGGTGGCCGAGGCGCGCGGGGAACTGGCGGAAGCCGTCGCCTTCCACCGCTGGCTGGCGTGGATCACCGACGAGCAGCTCGCCGCCGCGCAGCGCGCGGCGAAGGACGCGGGCATGGACATCGGCCTGGTGCACGACCTGGCGGTGGGCGTCGCCCCCGAGGGGGCCGACGCCTGGACGCTGCAGCACTGCCTGGCCGGCGGGATGAGCGTCGGGGCGCCACCGGACGACTTCAATCCGCTGGGTCAGGACTGGGGCCAGCCGCCCTGGCGGCCGGACGCGCTGGCCGCCGAGGGGTACCGGCCGCTCGCCGGGCTGCTGCGCGCCGGCATGCGGCACGCGGGGGCCCTGCGGGTCGACCACGTCATGGGGCTGTTCCGGCTGTGGTGGGTGCCCGAGGGCCGGCCCCCGTCCGAGGGGACCTATGTCCGCTACGACGCCGAGGCCATGCTCGGCGTACTGCTCCTGGAGGCCCACCGGGCCGGGGTGGCGGTGATCGGCGAGGATCTCGGCACCGTGGAGCGCGGTGTCCGCGAGGAGCTGGCCGCGCGCGGCGTGCTCGGCACGTCGGTGCAGCGCTTCGAGTACCTGGGCGGTTCCGAGGGACGGCACGGCCCGCTGCCGCCGCGGCGGTGGCGCAGGAACTGCCTGGCCACGCTGACCACCCACGACCTGCCGACGACCGCCGCGTGGCTGAGCGGCGAACACGTCGAGCTGCGGGCCCGGCTGGGGCTGCTGTCCCGCCCGGAACCGGAGGAGAAGGCGCAGGCGGCGGCCGAACGGGACGGCTGGCTGGCGGAACTGCGCCGGCAGGGCCTGCTGCCCGACGCCGACGGCGAGCTGGTCGCCCTGCACCGTTTCCTGACCCGCACCCCGTCCACCCTGCTCGGGGTCTGGCTGCCGGACGCCACCGGCGACCGCAGGCCCCAGAACCTGCCCGGTACCGCCGAGGTGCACCCCAACTGGAGGCTGCCGGTGGCGGACGGGCGCGGCCGGCCGGTGCCCCTGGAGGACCTGCCCGCCCACCCCCACGTACGGGCCGTCACCCGCGTGTTCGCCGACGGTGAACCGCACGGAACGAAGACCGAGGAGAGAGATGTCAGGCCAGGCCCTTGCTCAGTTTGAGGGAGTCCGTGAGGACTCCGGAGGCTTCGACCTGCTGGCGCCGGACGGCACGCACTACCGTGTGGACGTCACCGACGGAGTGTTCGACCCCCGCAACCCGCTCCTCGCCGGCTATGTGGCGGGACGGCGTGTGGTCGCCTTCGTCGGCCCCACGGTGGACCGTCTCTACGGCGGCCGGCTGCGCGCCTACCTCGCCGCCCGGCTGGAGCCGGGCAGCTGGAGCGTCCACACCATCGACAGCGGTGAACGGAACAAGACCCTCGCGTCGGTGGAGCGGGTGTGCGCCGTCGCCAAGGCGTCCGGCCTGGACCGGCACGGGGTGATGCTCGCCGTGGGCGGCGGGATCGTCGCGGACGTCGTGGGCTTCGCGGCCTCGATGTACGCCCGCGGCATCCGCTACATCAAGGTCAACACCACCCTGGTGGGACAGGTGGACGTGGGCGTCGGGGTGAAGACCGGTGTCAACGCCCTGGACTCCAAGAACATGTTCGGCGCCTACCACCCCGCGCACGCCTCGCTCAGCGATCCCGCCCTGCTGGCCACACTGCCGGCCCGGGAGATCCGCTGCGGCCTCGCGGAGATCGTGAAGATGGCCGTGATCCTCGACCCCGACCTCTTCCGGGCGCTGGAGGAGCACCCGGACGTCTTCCTGCGCTCCTGCGACGGCGCGCTGGAGACGTACGTGCTGCGCACCTCCATGCGGCTGATGATGGAGGAGCTCTGCCCCAACCTGCGTGAGCACGACCTCGCCCGGCTCGTCGACTTCGGGCACACCTTCAGCCCGGTGATCGAGACGGCCGGCGGCCACCGCCTGGAACACGGCGAGGCGGTCGCCGTCGACATGGCCCTGTCGGCGCACCTGGCCCGGCTGCTGGGGCTCGTCGACGCGGAGAGCTGCGCGCGCGTGGTGACGCTGCTGCGCCGCATCGGCCTCCCCGTGTTCGACCCGGCCACCTGCACGCCGGAGCTGATGACGCAGGCCCTGCACGCCTCCTGGCAGCGGCGGGGACGCGAACTGCACCTCGTCGTGCCGACCGGCATCGGCAAGGCGGACTTCGTGGAGCGGCTGGAGGACCTGCCCGCCGGCGTGCTGCGGGCCGCCCTGGACGCGCTGGCGCGCGACGGGGGCGCGGAGTGACCGCCCGCGACGTGGTGAACCTCGACACTCTCCTGCGCGGCAAGGAGCACGACCACGGCGGGCTGGGCACGATCCTCGCCCACCGCCTGTTCGCCCGCGCCGAGGGGGGCGCGGGAGCGGAGTTCGTCGACATCGCCGTGCTGCCGCCCGGCACGTCCATAGGGCGCCACCGGCACGCCCTGGACCGTGAGACGTACGTCGTGCTCAGCGGCAGCGGACTGATGTACCGGGACGGCACCGAGTTCCGCGTCGGCGCCGGGGACGTCGTCGTCAACCGTCCGTACGGCGAACACGGCCTCGTCAACGACTCGGCCGCCGATCTGTGGCTTCTGGTCTTCGAGGAGGAGCTCCGTGACCATCCCGCGGTCTGACCGTCTCGCCGCCGGTCCGGCGCACCGTGCGGACTCCTGGCGGCCCCACGACGTCTTCACCGTGCTGGACGTGGGAGGCACGACGCTGCGGACCGGGAGCTACGACCCCGCGACGGCGGCCGTCTCCCGCGTGCGCCGGGTGCCGGTCGAGGGCATGGCCCGTCATCCGGGGGACCCGGTGGCCGGTCTGCAGCGCCGCGTCGTGGACCAGATCGTCCACGAGGTCGGCCGGCACACCGCGGGGACGGCGCCGCGCGGTGTCGGCGTGGCCTTCGCCGGGCCGATCTCCGCCGGCGGCCTGGTGCTGGCCGCTCCCACGGTGTGGGGGCGGCGCGGCGACCCGCTGCCGCTGGGGCAGCTCCTGACGGAGCGGACCGGCGTACCGGTCGTGGTGGTCAACGACCTGACCGCCGCCGCCTGGCGCTACGCGGCGACCGAGACCGAGCCGTTCTGTCTGATCACCGTCAGCTCCGGCATCGGCAACAAGGTCTTCCGGGGCGGGGAGGTGCTGCTGGACGCGGACGGGCACGGGGGCGAGCTCGGGCACTGGGTGTGCGATCCGTCCCCGGGGGCGCCGCTGTGCGACTGCGGTGCGCGCGGCCATCTCGGTGCCGTCGCCTCCGGGCGGGGGGTGCTCGCCGCGGTCCGCCGTGCGGCGGACGCCGACCCTGCCGGTTTCGCCCGGTCCGGGCTGGCCGCGCGCTGCGGCGGCCGGGCGCCCGGCATCGACAACCCGGCCGTCGCGGCCGCGGTGCGGGAGGGCGACGCGTTCACCACGCAGGTGCTGCGCGGCACCCTCACGCATCTCGCGCAGGCGGTCGGGGCCGTCTTCACCTCCGTCGGGGTGTGCCGGTACATCGTGATGGGCGGCTTCGCCCTGGCGGTCGGCGAACGCTACCGGGAGCTGCTGGTGGGCGAGTTGGTGAGGCTGGGGTGCTTCGGCCTGGACGCGGACGCGGTCGACGCCATGGTGTCGCTCGGCGAACCGGACGACGACCACGGCCTGATCGGTGTCGGCAGGCTGCTGGCCGACCGGATGTCCCGGCCGTCCCCGGCGGGTGCCCGATGAGCGCCGGGGGCACCCTCGTCGTCGGCAGCGGTTTCGTCGGCACGGGCATCGCGCGACGGCTGGCGGCGGCCGGTGAGCCGGTCACCGTCACCTCGCGTCACCGCCCGGAGCACCTTCCGGACCTCCCGGGGTTCCGGTGGCACGCCCTGGACGCCACCGATTCCGCGGCGTGCGGCCGGCTCGTGGCCCGGCTGGACCCGCGGCGCATCGTCCTCGTGCACGGCCCGTCCGACGTCACGTGGTGCGAGGAGCACCCGGACCTGGCCGTCGCGGCGCACACCGCCGCGGCCGCCCACTTCGCCGCGTCGGCCGGGGACGCGAGGCTGCTGATGATCTCCACCGACAACGTCTTCGACGGATCCCGGCCCGACAACCCCGAGGACGCCCCGGTCTCCCCGGCCAACGCCTACGGCCGCGCGAAGCTGCGGGCGGAACGGACCGTGCTCGACGCGGCGGCGGACGCGGTGGTGCTGCGGGTCAGCCTGGTCTACGGGCACGAGCCCGCGGACGCCGGCAAATGGCTCAACTTCTTCGCCGCGTGCGCGCACCGGCTGCGGCGCGGCGAGCAGGTCAGGGTGCCGCGGGACCAGTGGACGACCCCGGTGCTGGTGGACGACGTCGCGGAGGTGACGGCGGCCCTGCTGGGCGCCGACGCGCCCCTTCCGCCGGTCCTCCATCTGGGCGGGCCGGACCGCGTGAGCCGTGCCGCCTGGGCCTCGGTCGTCGCCGAGGCGCTGGGGGCGCCCGCGCACCTGGTCGTGCCGGTGCCGCGGGCGGCCACGCGGTACGCCTCCCGACCGGAGAACGCGTGTCTGACCGGCCCCCTGCTCGCCCGGCTGCCGGCCACCGGGGCGATCACCGTCCGGGGCGTGCGGGAGGGCGCCCGGTACCTGGCCCCGGCGTTCACGGCGGCGCGCTGAGCCCGGTCGGCCTTCCCCGCTCGTGGTCGGGGGCGGGGCGGTGCGCGCACCCTTTACGGGTCTGTCATGTACGGGTAACCGCCGGATGGCCGCAAGATGTTGCTGCAGGTTTCCGAGATGCGGCGCATCACAGGCGCGGGCGCGGGAGACCTCGAGGCGCGTCAAGGTCTCCGGGGCGTCCGCACGGCAGCCGGCCCTCCCCCACAGCATCCTGGAGACGCGCATGAGACGCCGCCGCTCCCTCGCCCGCCCCTGGGCGGCCGGAGCTCTCGCCGCAGGCACCCCGTCCTGCCCCTGACCACTCCCACCGCAGCCGAGGCCGCCGCCGCGCCGGCCCCCGCGACCGCCGCCTCGGCCACCGTCTTCTTCTCCACGAAGACGAAGAACGGTGCCACCTACACCGGCATCCCCGACGGCACCCACCGGGACGCGGTCACCGGCGACACCCGCACCGTCTCCGACGGCAGGCTCACCGTCGGGGCACCCGGAAAGGGCAATCTCCGCGTCTACGTCCTCAACGGTCCCGGGAAGATCGGGGCGGACGGCCCCTACCTGAAGTAGGAACGTCCCGTCCACGCCGGCGGATCACCGGGCGGAGCCGCCCCACCCGCCCGACCGGAGGACGAACGCGCCGTCGCAGAGGTGCCCGCCGCGATCCGGCGGCGGGCACCTCGCCCCCTCCGCCCGGGAGCACCCGGTCGTGTCACCCGGCATCCGTCGCGGTGCCCTTCGTCCGTGCCGTTCGGGCGCGGAGGCGCGCGCTCCCCTTGGTGGCCCAGGAGGCCGAGGATCTCGACGGAGTCGCCGTCGGCGTTGCCGAACCGGTGGGGGTGCGGGTGTCGCACCCGGCTGCTTCACCGGGCCCCGGGACCAGATCGTCGTCGCCCAGGACCGGACGGAGGCGTCCGTCGAGGACGAGGGCGTCCGGCCGGCCCCGAAGGCCGGCCGGACGGAGTCCTACTGGGCGCCCCCGCCCGGGGCGATCAGACCCGTCTCGTAGGCGAAGACGACGGCCTGGACGCGATCGCGCAGATCCAGCTTGGACAGGATGCGGCCGACGTGGCTCTTGACCGTGGTCGGGCTCAGGAAGAGCCGGGAGGCCAGTTCGGCGTTGCTGAGGCCGGTGGCGAGCAGGCGGAGCACCTCCAGTTCGCGCGGGGTCAGGCCGGAGAGATCGCGGTGCGGTGCGACGGTCTGGGGTTCCTCGGGCACGGCGAAGCGCTCGATCAGCCGACGGGTGATCGTGGGCGCGAGGAGAGCGTCACCGGACTGCACCATGCGCAAGGCGGACACCAGGCGTTCAGGGGTGACGTCCTTGAGCAGGAAGCCGCTGGCGCCGGCCGTGAGCGCGGCATAGACGTACTGGTCGAGGTCGTACGTGGTGAGGATGATGACCCGGGTCTCCGAGGGCCCGTCACCGCCGAGGATGCGCCGGGTGGCCTCGATGCCGTCCATCACCGGCATCCGGATGTCCATGAGGACGACGTCGGGCCGCGTGCGGCGCACCGCTGCGACGGCCTCGGCCCCGTCGGCCGCCTCGGCCGCCACCTCGATGCCGTCCGCAGCCAGGATCATCTTGAAACCGGTGCGCACGAGGGCCTGGTCGTCCGCGATGACGGCGCGCAGCGGCGGCCGGTCCCCGGTCACGCCGCGCTCCGCGGGATGCGGGCGGCGACCCGGTAACCGCCGTTCGGCGTCGGACCGGCCGTCAGTTCCCCCCCGTACACGGCCAGCCGCTCCCGCAGCCCCATGTGGCCCCGGCCGTTGCTCTCCACCGGCGGGGCGTCCTTCACCCCTCCGGTGTCCGTGACCTCGATCTCCAGGCAGTCGTCGGTGTATCCGATGGCGACGGACGCCTCCGCGCCGCGTGCGTGCTTGATCGTGTTGGTCAGTGCCTCCTGCACGACCCGGTACGCCGCGAGGTCCACCCCCGACGGCAGCGGTTCCGACGGCAGCGACACCCCGACGCTCACGGGCGTCCCGGCGGCCCGTACCCGGGCGACCAGCGCGTCGAGCTGCGCCAGCCCCGGCTGCGGTTCCAGACCATCGGGTCTCTCGTGGTCCGGAGCCGCCAACAGGCCCATCACGTGCCTCAGTTCGGCCATGGCGGCCCTGCCGCCCGCCTCGACGGCCAACAACGCCTCCTTGGACTGCTCGGGCACCACGTCCATCACTTTGCGGGCCGCGCCCGCCTGGATCACCATCACGCTGACATTGTGGGTCACGACGTCGTGCAGTTCGGCGGCAATGCGCGCACGCTCCTCCGCGACGGCCCGGCGCATGGCCTCCTCCTGCGCCTGCTGCAGCTCGGTGACCCGGTCCCGGCTGGACGCCAGCCGCAGTTGCAGGAACCGGACGAGACTGGCCAGCATCCCTGCCACCAGCAGCACGAATCCCGGGCTCGACCAGCCCGGGAGGAGGGGATCGGCGTTGCGGAACGCGTAACCGGAGAGCGCGGCGGCCATCACCAGGACGGCGATCGCCAGTATCCGGTAACGGCTGTAGACGACGGCGCTGTAGGCGCCGACGACACAGGCCAGGACGGTGATCCAGGAGGCGGAGCCGCCGATGGCCAGCGCCGCGCCCAGCACCGTCACGAACGCGGCCAGCGGGAACCGGCGCCTCAGTCCGAGCGGCAGTGTCGACAGGATGACCATGGCCCAGGGGACGGGCGGGGCGTCCTCCTCCACGGGCGCCTGATCGGGGCCGGGCAGGGGCGGCGCCGGCACGCCGGTCCCGACGTCGATCTTGGGGGGGTTCGCATTCACCGGCCCGTTACCGGGGTACCGCACCTCCACGTACAGGGCGACGGCGGTCAGCACGACCGCCAGCACCACGTCCACGCGCAGCGCCCGCTTCGACTGCGGGACGGCCTCCGCCTCGGGGCGCAGCACGTCGATGAGCTGGTGAAGCCGGCGGAACCGGTCTTGCGTCTCCATCCGTCCATTGTGAGGCGCTCGCCGCCCGGTCCGCGTCCGCCTCTCTGATCAGGGCATTGTCTCCGAGGCCTACTCCTCAGGTAGGACTCCCCGGCCGGTTCATCCGCTGGGAGGGTCCGATGTTGGTTCCGCGGCCGACGCGCCGGGCGGGCGGCAGCCTCTAGGTTCACAGGGTCGGCAACGGCACGTGTCTCTCGCGATCGTAAGGACGGACAACCCGCATGAACCAAGTGATCGAGCTGGAAGGTGTGGCGAAGCGCTACGACACCGCCGGTGGGCCGGCGCTCGGACCGCTCACGCTCAGCGTCGCCAGGGGCGAGGCCCTTGCCGTGACGGGCCCTTCCGGCAGCGGCAAGTCCACGCTGCTGAACCTCATCGCCGGCCTGGACAAGCCGACCGAGGGCTCCGTGCTCGTCGCGGGGCGGCGGATCGACCAGTTGAGCGAGCACGCGCTCGCCAAGTTCCGCCGCGAGCACATCGGCATCGCCTTCCAGTTCTTCAACCTCCTGGACGACCTCACCGTCATCGACAACATCCAGCTCCCGGCCCAGCTGACCGGGACGAGCCGGCGCGCGGCCGCGGCCCGCGCGGGTGAGCTCATGGAGATGCTGGGCATCCAGAAGCACGCACGCGCCTACCCGGGCCGGCTGTCCGGAGGTGAGCGCCAGCGGGTCGGTGTCGCCCGGGCGCTGATCAACCGGCCCGAGCTGTTGCTGGCCGACGAGCCCACGGGCGCGCTCGACTCCGCCTCGGGCGCGGAGGTCCGCAAGCTGCTGATCGACCTGCACCGCGCCGGCCAGACCATCGTGCTGGTGACGCACGATCTGGCGCTGGCGGAGGCGTGCGCGAGCCGCACGATCCACCTGGTGGACGGTCACCTCGCCCTCGACACCTATGCGCAGGCCGTCCGATGAGCCTGTTCGGTAACGGCGCGCTGGGCCGGGTCGTGCGCTCCGGGGTCGGCCGGCGGCGGGTGCAGACCCTGGTGATCGCCGTGGCCACGATGATGGCCGTGGCCTCGGCCGTGGTGGCCGGGGCCCTGATGGTCGCCGCGGCCGCTCCCTTCGACGACGCCTTCAAGAAGCAGCAGGGCGCGCACATCACGGCGCAGTTCGACCCGGCCAAGGCGAGTGCGGCGCAGCTGGAGCGCACCAAGGAGCTGGACGGCGTCGCGGCGAGCGCGGGGCCGTACCCGTCCACGGCGTTCCGCCCGGTGGACCAGTCGGGCTTCCGGATGCCGACGCTGACCGTGGTCGGGCGGTCCGGTGCGGACGCCGACGTCGACCGCGTGGAGCTGAAGTCCGGCCGGTGGGCGCAGAAGCCCGGCGAGATCGTGATCGACGCGTCCTTCCAGGGCCCCTCCGCCGACATCGGCTCGACCCTCAGGGCGTCGGACACCCCGGACGCCCCGACCCTGTCGGTCGTCGGGTTCGCCGTGTCGGTCGGCAAGTCCGCCGACGCGTGGGCGACCTCGGCGCAGGTCGACGCCCTGGCGGCGCTGGGCAACCCCCTCACGACCCAGATGCTCTACCGCTTCGACTCCGCGAGCACGAAGCAGCAGGTCCTCGCCGACCGGGCGAAGCTCGCCTCCTCCGTGGACTCCGGGGCGCTGCTCGGTACGCAGTCCTGGCTGGACACCAAGCGCGCGGCGGATCAGGGCGCGGCGGCGACCGTCCCGTTCGTGATGGCCTTCGGCGTGCTCGGCATCGTCATGTCGGTGATCATCGTCAGCAGTGTGATCAGCGGTGCGGTCGGCACCAGTCTGCGCAGGATCGGCATCCTCAAGGCCATCGGCTTCACCCCCCGCGAAGTCGTCCGCGCCTATGTGGCCCAGGCGCTGATCCCGGCCACGGTCGGCATCGCCCTGGGCGTCGTGCTGGGCAACCTGCTGGCGGTGCCGCTGCTGGCGGACACGGAGTCGGTGTACGGCAACGTCTCGCTGTCGGTGGCCTGGTGGGTGGACGTCGCGGTGCCGGCCGCCGCTCTGCTCGTGGTGGGGCTCGCGGCGCTGATCCCCGCACGGCGCGCCGGACGGCTGAACACGGTCGAGGCCATCGCGGTCGGCCGGGCCCCGCGCCCGGGGCGCGGACAGTGGGCGCACCGGGCCATGGGACGGCTGCCGTTGCCCCGGCCGGTGACGTACGGGCTCGCCACTCCCTTCACGCATCCGGTGCGTGCCCTCGCGATGCTGCTCGCGGTGGCGTTCGGCACGGTCGCGGCGACGTTCGCGGTGGGACTGACCTCGTCCCTCAACGAGGTCGGCAAGTCGCAGGATCCCGAGAGCCGTGCCGCGGTCACGGTCACGACGGTCAAGCTGAGCAACATCGCTCCCCCGCCGCCACCGCCTCCCGTGGGGGGCGGCGAACCGGCGAGCCCGTCTCCCGCCGCCCCCAGCACGACCGGCACGTCCAAGCCCAAGGTGGCCGACCCGGCGAAGGTGCGGGCCGCCGTCACGTCCGGGGCGGGGCTGGAGTCCTACTACGGCAAGCTGCAGACGGAGGTCGCCGTGGCCGGGGTCTCCGGCGCGGTGGAGGCCAGCCTCTACGAGGGCGACTCGCGCTCCGGCAGCTACGAGATGCTCTCGGGGCACTGGATCACCGGGAAGGGCCAGGTCGTCGTGCCCACGCGCTTCCTGGAGCGGACCAGCACCAAGGTCGGGGACACGGTGCGGATGACGTTCGAGAAGGAGAGCGCCGACCTGCGGATCGTGGGTGAGTCCTTCGACACCTCGGGCAATGAGCTGGAAGTGCACGCGGACATGGCCAACTTCCCGTCGGCCCAGCCCGATACGTTCCTCGTCGACGTGAAGTCCGGTGTCTCGGCCGACGAGTTCGCCCGGAAGCTCGCGGCGGTGGTGCAGCCGATGGGCGGTGACGCCACGACCACGGCGGAATCGGAGCAGAGCGGCGTCATCCTCATCATGGACGCGATGGCGGTGCTGCTCACCCTCATGCTCATCGCCGTGGCCGGTCTCGGCGTGCTCAACTCCGTCGTCCTGGACACCCGCGAACGCGTCCACGACCTGGGCGTCTGCAAGGCGATCGGCATGTCGCCGCGGCAGACGGTGAGCCTCGTGCTCGCCTCGGTGTCCGCGATCGGCGTGGTCGGCGGGCTGCTGGGCGTGCCGGCGGGGTACCTGCTGCACGGCGTCGTCATGCCGGTGATGGGGCGCGCCGTGGGCACCGGTATGCCGTCGCCGGTCCTCGATGTGTACGGGCCGGTCGAGCTGCTCCTGCTGGGGCTGGGCGGCGTCGTGCTGGCGATGCTGGGCGCGATGGTCCCGGCCGGATGGGCGGCCAGGACCCGCACGGCCACGGCCCTGCGCACCGAGTGACGCCGGCCGGAACAGGAACCGCATGAGGACAGCCCGGCCCTTCCTGGGCCGGGCTGTCCTCATGCGCGCCGTCCAAAGCCGTGCGCGGCGCCGCTCGGACGCGCGGCCGGACGGGCCGGGCCCCTGCTCGTCGGCAGGGGCCCGGCCCGTCACCGAGCGGCCGTAGGACGGCTCACTCGCCGTCGGGCCTGCGCATGCGCCGCAGCACGGGCCTGGCCTTCGGCCGCTGGTCGCCCTGGCCGGCGAGCCAGCCCGCGAGTGCGGCCGGCGTGGGCGAGGTGAAGACCGTACGGATCGGCAGCTCCTCGCCCAGCACCGTACGCACTCGGCTGACCAGGCGCGTGGCCAGCAGCGAATGACCGCCGAGGGCGAAGAAGTCGTCGTCCGCACCGACCGTCGGCAGGCCCAGCACCCGTGCGAAGGCCTCGCAGAGGATCCGCTCCTGTTCCGTGGCCGGTTCCCGGCCGGCCCCCGCCGACGCCGCGACGTCCGGCTCCGGCAGCGCCGCACGGTCCAGTTTGCCGTTGACCGTCAGCGGAAGCGCGTCAAGGACCACGACCGCCGACGGCACCATGTACTGCGGCAGAGCCTGCGCGACATGGTCGCGCAGCGTCCGGACCAGCGCACCGTCATCGGCGTCCGCCCGGTCGCCCGCGGGCACGACGTAGGCCACCAGACGCCCCTCGCCCGCGGCATCCGCGCGTACGGTCACCGCGGCGCGTGCCAGCGCGGGGTGTCCGGTCAGTACGGACGCGATCTCCTCCGGCTCCACCCGGAAGCCGCGGACCTTCACCTGTGCGTCGGCCCGCCCGGCGAACACCAGCCGGCCGTCGGCCGTCCACCGCACCCGGTCACCCGTCCGGTACATCCGCTCACCGGCCCGTGTGTACGGGGACGCCACGAACCGCTCGGCCGTCAGGTCGGGCCGCCCCACGTACCCGCGGGCCAGGTTGGGGCCCGCCACGTACAGTTCGCCCGCCACCCCGACCGGCACGGGGGCGAGCCGGTCGTCCAGGACGAACGCCCGCACACCGCTGATCGGACCGCCGATGTCCGGGTCGTCGCCCACCTCCAGCGGACGGGACATCGTCGCGCACACCGTGGTCTCCGTCGGCCCGTACGCGTTGACGAGCCGCCGCCCCCGCGCCCAGATCCCCACCAGCTCTCCGCCCAGCGCCTCACCGGCCGAGACCAGGGTCGTCACCGGTGCCAGGTCCTCGGGCGTCATCTCGGCCAGTACCGCCGGGGGCAGGGTCACGTGCGTCACCGCGTGCCGGGACAGGACCCGCGCCAGCCCGGGCCCGGGCAGCAGTTCGTCCGCCCCGGCCACGACGAGGCAGGCACCGGACGACAGGGCCACGACCACGTCCGACACCGCCGCGTCGAAGCTCATCGACGCGAACTGCAGCAGGCGGCTCGATCCGTCCACGGCGAACCGGTCCGTCTGCGCGGCCGCCAGGTTCGCCAGTCCGGCATGTGACACCGCCACGCCCTTGGGCCGCCCCGTCGAACCGGACGTGTAGATCACGTAGGCCATCCGGTCGGGCGTCCCGGTCACCCGGGGAGCGGTCGCCGGAGCCTTCTCCAGGGCGGCCGTCACCTCGAGGTCGTCCAGGTCCAGCACCCGGGGCCCCGGCGCGGAGAAGCGCCGCGTCAGGTCGCTCCGCCCGACGACGACGTCGGCCCCGCTGTCCGAGAGCATGAACGCCAGTCGCTCCTCCGGGTACTCCGGATCGAGGGGCAGATACGCCGCCCCCGCCTTCCACACGCCGAGGATCGCGGCAACCGCCTCCACGCCCCGCGGCAGGCACAGCCCCACCACGGACTCCGGACCCACCCCGTGGCCTCTCAGGAGGTGCGCCAGACGGTTGGCCCGCGTGTCCAGTTCCGCGTACGACACCTCGGTCGTACCGGCCACGACCGCCACCGCGTCGGGAGTCCTGGCCGCCTGCGCCTCGAACAGCTCCGGCGCCGTCACCGCGGCGGCCGGCCCGTCCGTGTCGTTCCACTCCGTCAGGATCCGCCGCAGTTCGTGCGCCGGCACCGCCTCGACGGCCACGAACCGTGTGTCGGGTGCCTCTTCCAGCGCGGTCACCAGGTTGCCGACGGTGGTGTGCAGCATGGAGCACAAGGCGTCGGCGTCCACGGAGGCCACCGCGTCGACGGTGAGGGAGAAGCCCGACCCGAGGTCGTCCACCGCCACGGCGACCGGATAGTTGGTGCGTTCCCGGGTGAGCAGCAGGCTCACACCGTCCGGCATGGTGTCACCGCCCCGCTCCGTCGCGTGGGTGGCGGCCTGATGGTGCCGGTAGTTGAAGATCGAAGTGAACAGCGGGCTGCCGCCGGGAACGCCACCCGCCCGTTGTGCCAGCGCCAGCGGGGCGTGCTCGTGCACCAGCAACTCGGCCAGCTGGTCGCGCAGTCCGAACAGTACGTCGCCCACCTTCGACGATCCCACGCGCACCCGCACGGGGAGGGTGTTGATGAAGGGCCCCTGGACGCGATCGGCTCCGGCCCCGGCGTTCATCCGGCCGAAGAGCACGGTGCCGAAGACGACGTCGTCGCGGCCGCTGACCGTCGCCAGGACACGGGCCCACGCCAGGTGGAACACCGTGGCCGGACTGACCCCGAGCGACCTCGCCGTCTCGCGTACCCGACCCGCCAGTTCCTCATCGACGGACCACCGTGCGCGGTCCGCGTCGGTGCCGTCGCCGTGGACGTCGACCAGCCCGTACGGGGCGGTGGTCTCCTCGACGTCCCCGAGCAGGTCGCTGAAGTAGCGCTCGTGCTCCTCGCGCGTCACACCCAGCCGGGCCTGCGCCACGAAGTCCCGGAACGGAAGTGCCTCGGGGAGCGTGTCACCCCGGCCCGACAAGAAGGCACCCAGCTCTCTCAGCAGGGCCTCCTGACTCGTGTGGTCCCGGACGGTCTGGTGGATCCTGATGAGGCACACCCATCGGTCACTGCCCGGCTGGGCGGCGGTGTGCGCACGGATCAGCGGAGCGCTGCTCAGGTCCATCCGGCCCCCGGCATGCGCCAGCAACTGCCGTACGACGTCACCTCCTTCGGGATCGGCCACGAACTCCTCGACAGGCAGCTCCACTTGGCGCAACACCACCTGGACCGGTTCGCGCAGTTCCTGCCACAGGATCGCGGTGCGGTAGATGTCGTGCCGGTCCACCACCCGCTGCAACGCGCCGAGGAACGCGTC
>NZ_JBEORT010000050.1:0-47397 GCF_040302425.1 Streptomyces sp. NPDC126497 | reverse complement strand
GGGGGGCGGGGGGCCGGGGCCCCCCCGCCCCGGGGGGGCCCCCCCCCCCGCCCGGGCGGGGCCGACGAGGGAGCGCTCGGTGATCCGCGCGGCTCCCAGGATTCCGATGCGCAGAGGTTTCGGGCCGGACCGGTTCATGACCGCCGTACCTCCTCGATGGTGACGGGACGGTGCTCGTGCAGGGACAGTGTGCACGCCTCGGCGACCCAGCCGGCCTCCAGGGCGTCCGCGATCGTGCACGGCGAGGGCCGGGTACCGGCCACGACCTCGGTGAACGCGGTCAGTTCGGCGCGGTAGGCGGCCGCGAAGCGGTCCATGAAGAAGCCGTGGGGAGGACCGGCCGGGAACGTCGCGCCCGGCTCCACCGACCGCAGCGGCAGCCTGTCCTCCAGGCCCACCGCGATGGAGTCGGTGAAGCCGTGGAGCTCCATGCGGACGTCGTGGCCCCGGGCGTTGTGGCGGCTGTTGGAGACCACCGCGAGGGTGCCGTCGTCCAGCGTGAGGACCGCGCCGGTGGTGTCGGCGTCGCCCGCCTCCCTGATGTAGTCGGCGCCCCGGTTGCCGCCGGCCGCGTACACCTCGGTCACCTCGCGGCCGGTCACCCAGCGGATGATGTCGAAGTCGTGCACCGCACAGTCCCGGAAGATGCCCCCGGACGCGGGGATGTACGCGGCCGGCGGCGGCGCCGGGTCGAGCGTGGTCGAGCGCACGGTGTGCAGCGTGCCCAGCTCCCCGCTCCGTACGGCGTCCCGCGCGGCGGCGAAACCGGCGTCGAAACGGCGGTTGAAGCCGATCTGGACCGGCACGTCACGGCCTCCGACGGCCTTCAGCACCTCCACCCCCTCGGCCATGGTGCGGGCCACGGGCTTCTCGCAGAAGACGGGCACGCCCGCCTCCACGCAGGCCAGGATCAGTGCCGGGTGGGCGTCGGTGGCGGCGGCGACGACCACGCCGTCCACCCCGGCCGCGAGCAGTGCCTCGGGGGAGTCCGCGACCTCGGCGCCGAACCGCTCGGCGGCGGCCTTCGCGGCGTCCGTGAACGGGTCGGAGACGACGAGGGACCCGACGGCCCCGAGCCCCGACAGGGTCTCGGCGTGGAAGGCGCCGATGCGGCCGAGACCGAGGATTCCGATACGCATGGAAGCGTGCTCCTTGGGTGCGTGGTGCGTGGTGGTGCGTACGGTCGGGGGCGGGGTGTCGGTTTCAGCTCTCGCGTCGTCTGGCGCCGGCCCGCAGTTCGCCGCGCAGCGTCCGCGCGGTCCATCCCTCGCGCAGCGCCCGTCGTACGACATCGGCCTGCGAGGGCGGGGCCAGCCCCTCGACCGGCGGGTCGCTGTCGAGGTTGGTGGGGAAGGGATAGCCCTCGGCGCTCGCCGCGATCACGTTCTCCAGCCACCGCTCGCCGGCGCCCTCGGCCTTGCGCTTGAGCAGCACCGGGTAGACGGCGCCCGTCACGGCCTCCCGGTCCACCGTCTCCATCGCCCGGCCGAACGCCGAGGACACCTGGAGCAGATTGGCCATGCGCCGGATGTCCGCCGAGCGGTTGGCGCCGGCGGCGTGGAACAGCGCCGGGTTGAAGAACACCGCGTCGCCCTTGGCGAGCGGCAGCTGGACGTGGTGCTCGTCGAAGCAGGCCCGGAACTCCGGGAGCCGCCAGGCGAGGTAGCCGGGCTCGAACTTCTGCGAGTGCGGCAGGTACAGCGTGGGCCCGGACTCCACGGGCATGTCGCAGTGCGCCACCGCGCCCTGGAGGGTGAGCACGGGGGAGAGGCGGTGCACGTGCGCCGGGTAGGCGGAGGCGGCCTCGCCGGAGAGGAAGCCGAGGTGGTAGTCGCGGTGCGCGGTCTGCGCCGCGCCGCCCGGGTTGACCACGTTGACCTGGGAGGTGACCTGGTACCCGGGGCCGAGCCAGGCCGCGCAGACCAGCGCGATCATCTCGTTGCCGTAGTAGTCGGCGAAGGCCTCGGGGTCGTACAGGGCCGCCTTCTCCAGGGCGTTCCACACCCGGTCGTTGGCGCCCGGCCTGGCGAAGTGGTCACCGGCGCCGCCGCCCGAGGCGCGCTGCTCGGCGATCAGGGCGTCGAACACGGCGGTGGTCCGGTCCACCACGGCCGGGTCGGCGAAGGCCCCGCGGACCACCACGATGCCGGGTCCGTCCGCGAACGCGCGCACCAGCTCGGCCTGGACGGCACGGCGGTCGGCGAGGGCGATCCGGTCGGCGTCGTACAGCAGCACGTTCCGCTCGACGCCACTGGCGTGCGGGTAGGCGGCGGCCTCGGTCGGCTGCCCGACCAGTGCGCGGAAGGCGTCCAGGTCGCAGTCCCGCTCGGACAGCCAGGCGGGCGGCGCGGGGGTCTGGACGGAGGAGGATGCGGACATGAGGTCGTCCCTTCGGGGCACGGAGCGACGCGGGTGATGTCATTCTTGTCAGCACAAACCCCTCGAACAACCAGCAGGAAGCCATCAAAAACCCCTCAGGAGCCGATGTGGGCCACCCCTTCCCGATCCGGGAAATCGCACGTCAGGCCGGGCTGAGCGAGGCCACGGTGGACCGGGTCCTCAACGGCCGGGGCGGAGTGCGGGAGAGCACCGCGCGGGAGGTGCGCCGGGCGATCGCCGACCTCGACCGGCAGCGCACCCAGGTCCGGCTGGTCGGCCGGACGTTCATGGTGGACATCGTGATGCAGTCGCCGGAGCGGTTCTCCACCGCCGTCCGCGCCGCCCTGGAGGCCGAACTGCCCTCCCTGCACCCGGCGGTGGTCCGCTCCCGCTTCCACTTCCGTGAGACGGGCCCGGCGGGGGAACTGGTCGCGCTCCTCGACCGGATCGGCCGGCGCGGCTCCCAGGGCGTGCTCCTCAAGGCACCCGACGTCCCCGAGGTCACCGCCGCCGTCGGCCGGCTCGCGGCGGCCGGCGTCCCGGTGGTGACCCTGGTGACGGACCTGCCCGCGAGCGCCCGGATCGGCCACGTCGGCAGTGACAACCGCGCGGCGGGCGCGACCGCCGCCCATCTCGTGGGACAGTGGCTGGGCGACCGGCCCGGCCATGTGCTCACCAGCCTCTCCAGCGGCTTCTTCCGCAACGAGGAGGAGCGCGAGATGGGCTTCCGCGCCGTCATGCGCGTCCGGCACCCCGGGCGGCGCCTCGTCGAGATCACCGAGGGACAGGGGCTGGACGCCACCCAGTACGACCTGGTCCGGGCCGCGCTGGAACGGGATCCGGAGATCCGCGCGGTCTACTCGATCGGCGGCGGCAACATCGCCACCCTGCGGGCCTTCGAGGACGCCGGACGCGAGTGCGCCGTGTTCGTCGCGCACGACCTCGACCACGACAACACCCGGCTGCTGCGCGAGCACCGGCTGTCCGCCGTGCTCCACCACGATCTGCGGCACGACCTGCGCGAGGCCTGCCACCTGGTGATGCGCGCCCACGGCGCCCTGCCGCCCGCGGGACCCACCCTCCCCTCCGCCGTCCAGGTCGTCACCCCCTACAACATGCCGTCCCCGACGTCGACGGGGTGACGGCCGGGCGTGTAACCGCGTGCCGCGGGCCGGGTCTGCCTACCGTCGTGCGCATGAGGAATCCGACCCCGGAAGGCGGGCCCGAGCGGCTGGTCGCCCTCGCCGACGGCGTGTTCGCCATCGCCATCACCCTGCTGGTCCTGGACATCTCCGTGCCGCAGGGACTGGACTCCGAGGGGTTCCACCAGGCCCTGAGCGACACGGTGCCCAATCTGGGCGCCTACGGGATCAGCCTGGCGGTGCTGGGCGGCTTCTGGCGCGACCACCGGGCGATCTTCCGCACGGTCCGGCAGGTGGACGGGCAGGTGATCTCGCTGACCGTGCTCGGTCTGGGCCTCGCGGCCCTGCTGCCCTTCCCGACCGCGCTGGTCTCCGAGTACGGCGACGAACGCGCCTCGGTGATCATCTACGCGGTGGCGGTGGCCTCGCTCGGCGCCGTCCACCTGGCGCTGGCCGCCCTCGTCGCCCGGCGCCCCCGGCTGCGCGGCGGAGCCGAGCCCGTGCGGGACGAGCGGCTCTACGCCGTCGACCTGGGGGCGACGGTGGTGGTGTTCCTGGTGACCGTCCCGCTCGCCCTGGCCGTCGGGCCCGCCGCCATGTGGTGGTGGCTGGTGCTGGTACCGGTCAAGGTGTGGCTGGGCCGGCGCGAGAACGCCCGGGCGGGGTGACGGCTCCTTCCTCGCCGCGGACCCCTTCCGCGCCCACGGAGCGGAGCCGCACATCGGCACGGCCCCGCGCCCCCGCGGGGGCGCGGGGGACTGTGCACGGGGGTCCGGGGACGGGGAGGGGCGGCGGGGGCGGGGAGATGTCAGAGCGCCACCCAGGCCCCGCTCTCCGCCGACCGCGCCATCGCGTCCAGCGCCACCGCACTGTGCACCGCGTCCGCGAGCACCGCCCCGTACGGAACCCCCTCCGCGACGGAGCGCAGGAACCGGTACGCCTCGATCACCTTCAGGTCGTCGTAGCCCATGGCGTTCGCCGCCCCCGGCTGGAACGCCCCGAACTCCCCGTGCCCCGGGCCGACGTGGACCGTGCTGACGGGCTGGTCCTGGTAGCCGGTCCCCCGGCTGACACCGAGTTCGTTCATCCGCCGGAAGTCCCAGAACACCGCCCCCCGCGTGCCGTGCACCTCGAAGCCGTAGTTGTTCTGCTCGCCGACCGACACCCGGCAGGCCTCCAGCACCCCGCGCGCACCGGAGGCGAACCGCAGCAGACAGCTGACGTAGTCCTCGTTCTCCACCGGGCCGAGTTCGCCGCCGGCCGCGCGGGAGTGGCCGGCCGTGGCGCCTGCCGGCCGGGCCCGCTCGGGCAGGAAGACCGCCGTGTCCGCGGTCAGCGAGGCGATGTCGCCGAGCAGGAAACGGGCCAGGTCCACGCCGTGCGAGGCCAGGTCGCCGAGCACCCCGCTGCCCCCGCGCTTCCGCTCGTAGCGCCACGTCAACGCGGACTCGGGATGAGCCGCGTAGTCGCTGAAGAGCCGGACGCGGACATGGGTGACGGTGCCGATGTCACCGGAGGCGATCAGCGCGCGGGCGGCCTCCACGGCGGGCGCGTTGCGGTAGTTGAAGCCGACCGTCCCCTGGACCCCGGCCTCGGCGACCGCGTCCGCGACCGCGCGGGCGTCGTCCGCGTTCAGGCCCACCGGCTTCTCGATCCAGAGGTGCTTGCCGGCCTCGGCCATCGCCACACCGATCTCGCGGTGCAGGAAGTTCGGGGCGGTGATGCTGACGGCCCGCACCCGGGGGTCGGCGGCCACCTCCCGCCAGTCGCGGGTGGCCGAGGCGAACCCGAACCGCGCGGCGGCCTCCTCGGCCCGGCCCGGCACCTCCTCGGCGACCGTGACCAGCTCGGGCCGGAGGGCGAGCTGCGGATAGTGGTGCCGCACGCGTGCGTACGCCTGGGTGTGCACCCGCCCCATCCAGCCGAATCCGACGACGGCGACCCCCAGCGCGTCCACCATGAAAGCCTCTCTCCGGCCCGGTCCGTGTCCTGTCCGCTCACCCTCTGCGGGGGCTCGGCGTCCTGTCAACCTTTTGACAGGACAAAGAACGCTCCGAGAGCGGTGCCCGCGATCCGGCGAACGACATTGTCGATGGTCTCGTTCGGCCGGATCAACGTTCGACAGGCACGTGCTCAGAGGGGGGCGACCATGCCGGACCAAGCCCGTCCGGGTACCGGGGAGCAGGCCGGACGGCTTGCGCCCGGGCAGCTGCGGGAGGCGATCCCGCGCGGCGGGACGGCGCCGGCGCAGCGGCTGGTGGAGAACGGAACTCGCCGAGCAGTTCGGTGTGACCCGGGCCGGCGTCCGGGCCGCGCTGATCGGGCTGGAGTCCCAGGGGCTCGTGGAGCGGATCCGCGACCGCGGTTCACGGGTGCGGGTGGTGACCGTGGAGGAAGCGGCCGCCGTCACCGACGCGCAGGTCACCGCGCACGCGGCGGACTTCGCGCGGCGGGCGGCGCCATCGCCCCGGCAGCCTCCCGCGGGGAGACGGCCGCCGCCGGCCGAGCCCGGCGCCCCGGTGTCCCGATGAGGTACTGTTGACCTGCGTGATCACGCGGTTCACCGCGCGCATCGCACCGGGACGTGGCGCAGCTTGGTAGCGCACTTGACTGGGGGTCAAGGGGTCGCAGGTTCAAATCCTGTCGTCCCGACGTGTGACGTCGCAGGGGCCGGTCTCGCAGCAACCGCGAGACCGGCCCCTCACGCACGACAGGACGGCGTCGTGCGTGGTCACAGAAGCGCCACGGACAGTGCGACGGCCATGAGGGGCAGAACCGCGGCCATCAGGTCCACCGCCCACCTGAGGAGCCGGTACTTCCGCAGCACGATGCCGCTCAGCTCGACGAGGGTGCGGCACGCCTCCTCGTCGACGGAGAGTTCCCTCGCCAGCCGCTCGGGGGCCGAGGCGTAGCGGTGCCAGGTCGCGAAGTACCGCTGGCCCACGTCGCCCCTCCCCAGCACCGGGCGCAGCACCCACAGCAGCAGCTCCGCCACCGCGCACACCCCGGCCAGTGCCGCGACGCAGAGCCAGCGGGCGCCGCCGTGCAGGGGCACCGCCACCGCCGACGCGCCGGCGACCGAGAAGGCGGTGAACCCGATGCCCACGACGGTGAGGAGGGCGGCCGACTTGGTGTCGGCCCGCGCGTTCTCCTGCCGGGTGGCGTCGATCAGCGCGTTGATCTCGGCCGGGGGCGCGGTCGCGGTCCGCACAGGGCGCCGGGTGGTGGTGTTCATGCCGCCTCCTTCTGCTGGACGAGGTCCGACACCAGGCGCTTCGCCAGGCGGCGCAGGGCGATGTCGTTGCCGCCGGTCGCCTCCCAGGCCGCCGGACGCGGACCGTCACCGAGCCAGGCCTCGACCGCGGCGCGCAGGGCCGGGCCCGGCCCCGCGCCGGCGGCGGTACGGTCCAGCAGGTCCTGGAGGATCACGCCCGCGGCGTCGACGAGCTCGCCGTCGTCCTCCTCGCCCGCCGGTGCCGGCCGGACGTCGTCGTCCACCGGCGCGGACAGGCCCCCTCCCCGGTTGGCCAGGGGCAGCAGGAGGCAGTCGTGGAGCCAGCCGACGCCCGCCACCCGGCGGACCACGGCCAGACAGGCCTCGACGTCGGCCCGCAGTTCGGCCCGTGCCGCCCGGCTCCCCGGCACCCTGTCGCCACCGTCCCACGCGTTCTTGCGGCAGGTGAGGACGTCCAGCGGCCAGGTGCCCGGCCGGGGCCCGGGGGAGGCGGCGTAGCCGAGGAGGAAGCGGAAGACGCCGGCCGGCCACGGGTCCTCGTAGGAGGCCGCGATCCTGCCGACGGTCCCGTCCCGCCGCTGGGGCCGGGCCACCCCGCCCCTGGCCACGCGGCCCCTGCGGTTCCACTCCGCGAGCTGCGAGCGGGCGCTGCTGGTGAGGTAGGCGAAAGCGGGGCCGGGGACCGGGCCGTGCGTGCGGAACCGGGCGTGCATCGCGGAGTGCGCCGGTATCCACACCTCCATGAAGAGGTCGACACACCCGACGCCCTCGCACACGTCGCGGGGGCGGACCGCCGCGGGGTCCGCCGTCCCGAAGGGCGCCGGGTGGTGGCAGGGACCGGACCGGCAGGCCTCGTGCAGCATGTGCCGGGTCTGGCGGGTGATGCCCCAGACGAGGTCCGCGCTGCGCGGCAGACAGGTGTCGGGGTCGGTGCAGAAGGAGCCGGACTTCGACATGACACGTCCCTGGAGGTGATGTGGCCCACATGCGTGGGGCCGACCCGTAGGGCCAACGTGTCCTGTGCACAGCACAGTGGGAGCGAAGCGCTCGGCCGCGGTGAAACGGCTCCTTCACTATGGCGAGCCGTCAACACCGTGTCAACGGGCGGCCGGTGCCGGCACCCCGCCACCGTGTCCGTTAGGAGGTGTCGGAGGCCGACCGGGCCCCGTTCCGGACCACACCGCACCACATCGCACCGAAAGGCGAGAGACATGGCCACTCAGCTCCGTGAAGCGTTCGCCGAACCGCAGTCCCGCGAGGCGCGCACCGTCCTGTTCATCGACCAGGTCGGCTCGACCGCCATGAAGGAGCAGCAGCCCGAGGCCAGTTGGCTGCCCGCGCTCGGCTGGCTGTACGACACGGTCACCGCCCTCGCCGTGCAGGCGGACCCCGAGGCGGAGATCAAGTACCTCGGTGACGGCATCATGATCACGTTCGACAGCGACCGGGCGACCGACGCCGTCAACGTCGCCGTGTCCGTGCAGGAGGCGGTCCACGACGCGAACCAGGGCCGGACGGGGGCCAAGGGCGTCGTCGACTTCAACTGCAGCATCGGCGTCAGCACGGGCTCGGTCGTCGCCTTCACCACGCCGACGGGCGGTCACGACTACGTCGGCACGGTGGTCGACAAGGCGAAGCGCCTGTGCGACGCCGCCTCCCCGAAGGCCGTCTTCGTCGACCGGGCCACGGCGTCCGCGGCCAACGTCATGAAGATCGCCAGTCGGCTCGGCATCGCCCTCGGCCGCGCTCCCGAGCAGTACCAGGGAGACGTGCAGCGGGCCCCGCTGAAGGGCTTCGACCAACCGGTGGAGTACTACGAGATCCTCTGGGACCAGCAGCTGTACGGGCTCAAGTCCGAGGCGGTGACGCGCAACACCGACCGCATGCGGCAGGCCGCCCCGCCACCCGGTACGACCCGTCTGCCCGTCGAGCGCTCCGCGGGCAGGCGCCAGCCGGCCCAGGAACGGCGCCAGGGCCCCCTGGAGGAGCGGCACTCCGGGGAGGTGACCTGCTGGAGGTCCGGTGCCAACTTCGGGTTCGTGCGCGACCCCCGGTCCGGCGAGGACTTCTACTTCCGCGCCGACCACCTGGTGTACCCGGAGGACGCCAAGGAGTCCCTGCGGGTCGGCAGCCGGGTCGTGTTCGTGGCGACGGGACGGGGCGACGGCGAGCGCAACCGCCACGCCGTGGGCATCCTCCTCGTCGACGACTACGCGGAAGGCACCCTGAAGCTGCCCGACGGCAAGGCCCACGGCTGGCTGCGCGTCCAGGACCGGCTCGGCAACGGCCACCACGTCTTCACTCCCCGCGCGAAGGTCCAGCGGTTCGCGGCGGGCGCGCTGCTGAGCTTCAAGGTCGTGGCGAACGACAAGGGCGGGCTGGCCGAGGAGATCGAGGAGCCGGGGGAGGAGGACGCCGCCTGACGCCCCACCGGTGAGGAGACCCCGGGGGCGGGTTCCGCGGACGCGGGGACCCGCCCCCGGGGCCCGGTCCCCTTGCCGCCGTCCGACCGGTTCGCTACATTCTGTAGCGCCCCCGCTGCTAGCGTCGCTTCTGGAAACAGACCTGTGGCCCCCAGCGGGGTTTTCTCGTTGTGCTGTGTTCTCGGTCGTTTTTGTCATTCGGGGGGCAGAGGGTGGGATCGGGGTGCCTGGTTCTGGTCGACGGATGGAACCACTACGTCTCCGCCCTGCGGTGCTTCGGATACGGTCCCGCCGCCAAGTTCCCGATCGACCGGCTGGCCCTTCACGTGGCCGCCGAGACGGGCGCGGACACCGTCAGCGCGGCCGCCGTGGTCATGGCCCTCCCGGACCGCAACCGCCCGGGGGAGGCGCCGGAGTTCCACGCCTGGCGCAAGCGTCTGCGCAAGCTCGGCAACTACGGCGTACGCCACGAGCGAGCCCGCTTCAGCTACCACCCACTGGCGTGCACCCAGTGCAGCACGTCACTGGAGCGCAGCGTGACCTGCGGGAACTGCGGCACGCCGAATGCCACGGCGGGGCGCCGCAAGGAGAAGGGCGCCGACATCAGGCTCGCGTCCCTCGCGCTCCGGGGTGCCTGGCAGCAGGAGTACTCCACGCTGATCGTCCTGTCCCAGGACTCCGACTTCGGCCCGATGGTGCAGGAGGTCAAGAAGGTCCACCAGTCGCAGGGCCGGCGCTACGCGCTGTACTCGGCGTTCCCGACCTGCGCACGCACGGACCACGAGCACCGCCCCATCCCCGGCACCAGGGAACTACCCCTGGACCCCGGCGTCTACAGTGCCCTGATCGACCGGCCCAGCACCCACGTCACCGACCGGAGCACGGTGCTCTGAGGACACGGGGGACGGCTCCGGGTCCGCCGGGCGGGGCAGCCAGCGCAGCACGTCCCGGCAGTACTGGCGGAACTGCTCCATGAGCAGGGGAGAGGTACCGGACCGCCGGTTGTGCGCCATCGGCGTGCGCACCCGCGCGATCAGCTGCAGTCGTTCCTGCCAGCCGTCCTTCGAGTGGCCCAGGGTCGGTCGCAGCTGCTCCCAGTGCATCATGATGATGGCCAGCAGATCGTGCGGGTAGGCGTAGTCGAGCGGGCTCTCGTCCGCAGCGAGCTCCCCGAAACCCCGCCGCACCCGCTCCTGCCGGTTCTCGCACTCCTCGATCAGCCGCTTCTGGCACTCCTTGAGCTTGACCAGCCACAGGTCCCCGTACGCGGCCCGCAGCGCGGTGGTCAGGCCGGCCCGCAGCCTGGTCTCCGTCAGCTGCCACAGCGACCAGTCGTCCGATCTCCGCTCCAGCAGGCCGAGGTACTCCTGGAAGCTCTCCGAGAACCCCGCCCAGCCGTCGGCGCTCGGCCGGATGATCCCTTCCCTGGCCAGCCGCTCGGCGTCCTGCGGCCGCGCGGTGACCTGGGGACCGAAGAGCACCTCGAGGAGGATCCTGAGCCGGTCCTCGTCACGCAGGAGCTCCAGCATCTGCTCGTGGTGCCGGACGGTCAGTTCGCTGCACGTCGCGACGGCCTCGCCGAGGTGGCGCGGCAGCTCGGCGGGGCGGGGGACCCCGTGGATCGCCCACCGGTCGTGCAGCACGGACAGCAGCGCGGACGCCAGGAACGGCTGGCCCCCGGTCTCCCGGCCCAGCCAGGCCAGCAGCGGCTGCTCCAGGTCCGCGTCGATGTGCGGGGACCTCGCCACTAGAGCCGTCAGCTCCCGGGTGTCGAAGCACCCCAGGACGACCGGCAGCCCGAATATCTGCGGGAACGTGGACAGCTCGGGCGTCGACCTCACGACGATCTCCGCCAGGCCCCGGCGGGAGGTGGTGATGAGGGCGACGCGCACGTCCGGCTCGTAGGCGAGGGCGCGCAGGAACTCGTAGGGCGCCGAGCGCCGGAAGATGTTCCGGGCGGCGTCGAACTCGTCCAGTACGGCCACGACCTGATATCCGAGCCGCCGGAGCCGGCGCAGGTAGGTGCGCAGCTGCATCCGCATGTCGTCCCAGGACCCGGCGGCGGACAGGGAGGCGTACAGCGGTTCCAGCCGGTCGGCGTGCGCCCCGTGTTCGGACATCCACGTCTGGACGGCGTAGGCGAGTTCACGGAAGAGCGACTGCTCCGAGTCGCAGCCGCTGACCGTGATCCACACCGGCACGAAGGTCAGGCCCCGGACACTGAGACCGGTGGCGAACCGGTCGTGGACGTGCCGGGCGAGACTGGACTTGCCGACCCTCGGCGGCCCGACGATCGACACCGATGCCGTCTCCAGCGAGGCGAACGTCCGGTTCCGGATGGAGCTGACGGCCGCGGTGCGGCCGACGAACTCCGGTCCCGCCACGGGGGATCCGTACCCCGCGTAGGGATTGCCGACCGGGTTCCCCGGGCCGTCGGGCCCCGCCGCGTTCACGCCCATCGGTGCTGCAACCACTGGCTGAAGAGTCCCACCCTGATGCGGTACCTGTTCCCGGACAGGCGCTGGAGCACCTCTCTGCGCTCCAGGTCCTGGATGACCCGCTCGGCCTCCGGGTGGGCGTTCGGGTCACCTTCGTGGTACATGGCCCGGCCGACCTCCCGCCGCGTCGCCCGGAGCACCTCCATGACGAGTTCGCCGCTGATGTCGGTGACCTCGCTGTCGCCGGGGGTGAGCAGGTTGTCGAACTCGTTCTCGCCCAGCGCCACGATGAGCCGGTCCGCGACGACCTCGACGTCCGCGGGCCCGATCGCCGGCCCGCGCACGTCCTCGCTGTTCATGTAGAGCACCAGCTCGTGACAGAACAACTGGATGTAGTACGCACTGCGGCCGGTCAGTTCGAGGATGCGGTCCACGGCGTTGCCCCGGTACCGGCTGGCTCCGTCGGGCAACCGGATCGGCTTCTCGATGAGCTCCTTCGCGTCCGCGTGCTCCAGGTAGGAGACCCGGGCCTCCGTGGCCACCTGGAACTCGTTCGGGAACTCCTGGATGAAGCGGGGCATCAGATCGTTGCCCACCAGGACACAGCGGAAGAACCCGGCCTCGAGCATGGCCTTCCAGCCCTTCATGAAGCTCTCGGGCAGGTTCCCGCTGCGGATCTCCTTGTGCACCATGCTGAACTCGTCGATGAGCAGGACCAGATGGCTGTCCGCGAGGGGCGGTGTGGCCCTCAGCCAGGCGAGCAGACGACGCATGAACTCGTTGAACTTCTGCTGGGGGGAGAGCCGGATCTGCTCCAGGCTGGGCTCGGGCAGCGGGGCTGTCTCCCAGCCCGCGTCCGCCACCAGATCGCTGATCGCCCAGTGGAAGTCGGCGCCGATGCGGTAGAGGAAGTCGGCGAAGGAGATGTCGCCCGCCAGGTCCTGGACGCTGAACCGCACCGCGAGGCTCGGCGGCGTCAGTTTCTCCCTGAGGTGGTAGAGGACCGACGACTTCCCCGCGCGCTTCTGGCCGTAGACGATCACGCTTCCCCGGTGCGGGCCCGTCAGCGTCTTCAGCAGATTGGCGATCAGGGGGTCGCGGCCCATGAACATCTCCGGGTTCTCCACCGGGAGACCCGCACTGTACGGGTTGGGGATCTCGCTCCACTCGGTGTCGGTGTGCAGCCGGATCGACTTCGGCTCCACCTCGGCCTCGACACGTCGCTGCGAGCGCAGCGTGAACTCGATCCGGCAGACCAGGGTGATCAGTTCCTGTTCGATGGTGGGCTTGCCGGCCACCAAGGAGATCTGACAGGTCTTCGACTCGCCCGCCCCGATGGACTCGGCGACCGCGATCGTGGCCTTCGTGGCGATGTAGTCGTCACTGGGCAGCACGGTCAGCACGACGTTGCTGACCGGGCTCGCCCCCGGCTCGTTGGACACCTCCAGCTGGACGTCGACCCGGCCCCCGCTGGGCAGATACCGGTCGATGACCAGTTCCACCTTCAGGTTCTCCGGCTCCACGCTCTTCTGGTACACCTCGAAGTGCTTCTTGAGCTCGGCGTCGAGCGCGAGCAGGTAGGGGTGCAGGATCTGGAGCGACAGTGCCGTCGGGGCGCTCTCGTACTCCTGGAGGTGCGCGCGGATGGTCCTGCTCGTACCGCCGAAGAGCCGCTCCCGCTCGACGTACACGCTCTGCCGGACGTACTGACGCAGGTCGGTGACGACCGCACGGCACTGGGCGATCCTGGCGCGGTCCGTCGCCGAGGCGAGGCCGATCAC
The DNA here is from genome assembly GCF_040302425.1 of Streptomyces sp. NPDC126497. NCBI lineage: Bacteria > Bacillati > Actinomycetota > Actinomycetes > Kitasatosporales > Streptomycetaceae > Streptomyces > Streptomyces sp. NPDC126497. The sequence continues at coordinate 33,999 of NZ_JBEORT010000050.1, read as the reverse complement.
TTCCTCGGCTATCCGGTCCAGCTCCGTGGTGTGCCGGTCCAGTGCCGTCAGCGCCGGTACCGTCTCGGCCAGCACGCTGATCTGGTGGTAGACGTTCCGGCGCTGGACGTCCTCCTTCGCCGCCGTGAGCCAGGCCTGCGTGAACCCCGACTCGTCGGTCACCGTGACGTCGTCCTCGAGGTGGTCCCTCAGCGCCGCCTGGAAGATCTCACGCGTGGTCCGGTTCGCCCAGATCCTCCTGATCAGACGGGTGACCGTCTCACCGACCGTGGGGAGCGAGAGCAGCGTCACCAGGACCACCTTGGTGAGGTGCTTCTCGGTCATCACCAGGGCCAGGGCCTTCTCCAGGGGCGGCAGCCGGCGCATGTCGAGCAACTGGACACCGCTGTGCGTGAACGACATCACCAGCTGCCGGAGCTTGACGTCGACCAGGTCGTCCCAGTCGCTCTTGACGCTCACCGACTCCAGGTAGTAGGTCCGGATGACGTCCGGGTTGCCCTTCGCCTCGATGGCGCAGGCGTCTCCCATCGCGGCCGCGAAGTACCGCAGCCGGCTGCGGAACCGGTCGTCCGTGATCCCGAGGTCGCGCATGATCCGGGCGGCCGAGAGGTTGTAGTCGGCGCGCTCACGGGGGAAGTTGCTGCCGAGCCGGCCCTTGGCGCGTCCGGAGACCAGGTCGTCCAGGCGTTTGATGTCGTCTTCCGTGAACGTGCGCTTGGCCACCTTCTCCGCCCGTACGCCCCGGTACTCGCAGCGGTCGAGATGAAAGGTCAGCAGGGGACTGAGGTGGGAGGTGGCCGCGTACTGGAGCTGCACCACGGCGTCGACCTTGGAGTAGACGTTCGTCTCCATCGCCTGGACGAGCTGGTTCAGGGCCGCGCGCAGGGGCTGCTGGTGCGGGGTGCGCTGGAGCTCGGCCTCCAGCAGCTCCTTCGCCTCCTGCGGTTGGAACGTCTTGAGCAGTGCCATGGCGATCCGGCCCACCAGCCGCACCCGCTCGTCCCCGGTGGGCCCCCGGCCGAGCATGCCGCGCAGCTCGTCCAGCGCCTCCTCCCACCGTCCGGCGTGTTCCAGGATGGTGCTGCGCTGCTGGGACCAGTTCCAGAGTTCCGCGTCGGTGACGAACAGGTGCTTGTGTTCCTGGAGCAGGGCCAGCGCCTCGTCGCGGCTCTGCAAGCTGGTCGACAGCAGGTTCACGAGTCTGCGCACCGCGCGCGCACGGTGGTCCCCCTGCTCGATGGCCTGCTGGAAGTGGCGCTTCGCGGCCGTGTAGTCCTTGCGGCGCTGTGCGGCCACGGCCCGGGCGAAGGGCCCCTTGTCCTGCTGGGTGCCGTGGTGCGCCCCGGGTTCCGGCCGGGTGGTGGCCGCGGCGGTCCGGACGGGGACGCCCGCACGGGCGCCGGGGACCTGGGACAGGTACTTCTCGGCGCCCCAGGTCAGGGAGTGACGGGGCGCGAGGGTCTTCAGCGTGGTCAGCTCCTGCCGGGCGGCGGCCAGGTCACCACGGTCGGCACAGGCGCGTATCTTCTCCGACAGAGCCCGTACCCGCCCGTCGTCGGGACCCGCCGTCCGGGCCGGCGGGTCCGGCGCGGGCCCGGCGGGCGGGACCCGGGAGGCCGCCGGGGAGGGCACGGGCACCGCGGCCGACGGCGGGGTCCTGGACGCGCGCCCGGCGGGCGGGGGCGAGGGAGCCGGCGGACCGGCCGGCCCGGTGCGCGGCACCGGACGCGGGAGCGGGGGCACCGGCGTCCGCCGCACGGTCCGTACGGGGGCGGCGGGAGCGGGCTCCGGGTGCAGTCCCGCGGCGACCACGGCGAACGCGCCGTCGGGCGCGTCGGGCGCGTTCCAGTCGTCGACGGGGAAGCCGGCCAGGCCTTCCCGGGGGGCGCACAGCAGGCCGCAGTGCAGGACGCTCAGCCGGGCGGGGCCCGGCTTCCACCCGGCGGCGTCCTGGACGAGACCGGCGAGTTCGGCGGCGCCGACGCCGTCGAGGAGCACACAGGCGACGAGCGCCGTCAGCGCCGGGTCGTCCGCGGGGGAGTCCTGGCCGATGCAGTTGCGCAGGGTGGTGGCGTAGGTGGGTTCACCGGCGTGCCGCTGGGCCACCGCCAGGTCGAAGCAGGACGAACTGTCGTTCAGGGCGTCGGCGGCGTCGGCGAACAGCTCGAGGGCCCTGCCGCGTTCGCCGAGCAGCCAGACCATCCGTCCCGCGGTCTGCAGGCAGTCGGCGGCGTTGTAGCTCTCCGAGACCCTGCGCAGACGCCCGGCGCACTGGAGGATCTTGGCCGTGTCCCTGACCTTCAGGGCGTAGCCGTAGCTGTTCCGGATGCTCAGCAGGTCGCGCTCCAGCCGAACGCGCGTCTCGTCGTCCAGGTCGTCGGTGTAGACGGAGAAGTCCGGTTCGTCGATCCGCAGCGGGAGGGTTCGGACCCGCTGCTCCAGCTCCTCCAGGGCGAGCAGGGCGGCGGGCGGGAGGACGACCTCGGCGGGCGGAGGGGGCGGTGGCGGCGCCGGTGGCGGCTCGGAGCGCGTGACCGCGGCCGGCGCGCCCGTCACGTCCTCGCCGGTGGGGACGGGCCCCAGCGAGCGGCGCTCGACCAGCTGGATGGCTTCCGCCTCCAGGATGATCTCCGCGTCCGCGGTGCGGATGACGAGGCAGTCCTCGTCGATCTCCGCGAGCGTTCCTTCAAAGCATTCCCCCGCATGCATGCGCACCCGAATGCTGCTCCCGGGCGACACGCGCGATTTGATCGGCCCAAGGCGCACATTTCGACTCTACCCCGGCCGACGGGCTTTGTGTGAGTGTCCGTCAGACCGGGGACGGGCGACGCCCGGGGCCGGGGTGGGCCGGATCAGGCGGAGACGGCGTCGATCAGCGCGGCGAGCGCCGACGCGAGCCGGGGCAGCCCCTGCCCGGCGGGGCCGCCCGGTTCGGACATGTAGGTGTCCCGGCGGATCTCCACCATCAGGGCGGACACCTCCGCCCGCTTGCCGTAGAACTCCAGCGGTACGTACGTCCCGGCGAACGGGCTGTCCAGTCCCGTCTCCCCGCACGGCGCGAACGCCTCCCGGGCGGCGTCGAGCAGGGCGGGCGGGGTGTGGAAGGAGTCGGTGCCCAGGCAGACCTCCGGCCGCGGCCCGTCGCCGTGCAGCTCGTAGGGCAGCGGTGCGCTCGGGTAGGAGTGCACGTCGATGACCACGGCCCGCCCGGTCGCCGCGAGCCGGCCGGCGACCGCCTCCGTCATCGCCCGCGCGTACGGCCGGAAGTACCGCCCGATCAGCGGCTCGGGGTCGAAGCCGTCGGGCCGCAGCACGTCCTTGTGCGTGGTCCGGGTGTAGACCGCGCCCATCCCGACGGCCAGCATCTCCTCCCGCTCGTCCGGGAACCGCTCGGGGTCGACGACCAGCCGCGACAGCCGGTTCACGAACCGCCACGGCGTGAGACCGGCCGCCCGGGCGGCCTCCTCGGCGATCGAGGCGGTGTGCGAGTCGGTGATGTGGTCGAGCTCCCGCTCCAGTTCGGCATCCCCCAGCACGATCCCGGACCGCACGTCCTGCGGTATCTCCCGGGCGGAATGCGGCACGTGGAGGATCACCGGGGAGTCCGGATCACCGGGGACGAACGAGAAGGAGGAGGGCACATCGGTCATACGGTTGCTCCAGGGGTGTCAGTGGTGCACGACGTGATCAAGATGACACACGCCACTGACAACACCGCCCGTGGGACGGCTCCGCCCCGGCCGGGCGCGGTGCCGGCCGGGGCGGAGTACGGGGACCGCTCGCGTCAGCTCAGGGACGCCAGCGCCTCGTTCCAGGTGGTGGACGGACGCATGACCGCGGCGGCCCTGGCCGGGTCGGGCTGGTAGTAGCCGCCGATCTCGGCGGGCTTGCCCTGGACGGCGTTCAGCTCCTCGACGATCTTCGCCTCGTTGGCGGTGAGCGTCTCGGCGAGCGGCGCGAAGGCCTTCGCCAGGTCCGCGTCGTCGGTCTGCGCGGCCAGCTCCTGCGCCCAGTACAGGGACAGGTAGAAGTGGCTGCCGCGGTTGTCGATGCCGCCGACGCGACGGGTCGGGGACTTGTCCTCGTTGAGGAAGGTCGCCGTGGCCCGGTCGAGGGCGTCGGCGAGGACCTTGGCCCGGGTGTTGCCCGTGGCCTCGGCGTACTGCTCCAGCGACGGCACCAGCGCGAAGAACTCACCGAGGGAGTCCCAGCGCAGGTAGTTCTCCTTGACCAGCTGCTGCACGTGCTTCGGCGCGGAGCCGCCGGCACCCGTCTCGAACAGGCCGCCGCCCGCCATCAGCGGGACGACCGACAGCATCTTGGCGCTGGTGCCCAGCTCCAGGATGGGGAACAGGTCGGTGAGGTAGTCGCGCAGCACGTTGCCGGTCACCGAGATGGTGTTCTCGCCGCGGCGGATGCGCTCCACCGACAGCCTGGTCGCCTCGACCGGGGCGAGGATGCGGATGTCCAGGCCCTCGGTGTCGTGCTCCGGCAGGTACTGCTTCACCTTGGCGATCAGGTTGGCGTCGTGCGCGCGGTCCTCGTCCAGCCAGAAGACGGCCGGGTCGCCGGTGGCGCGGGCGCGGGTGACGGCCAGCTTCACCCAGTCGCGGATCGGGGCGTCCTTGGTCTGGCAGGCGCGGAAGATGTCACCGGCGGAGACGGCCTGCTCGAGGACCGCTTCGCCGTTGCCGTCGACCAGACGGACCGTACCCGTGACGGGGATCTCGAAGGTCTTGTCGTGGCTGCCGTACTCCTCGGCCTTCTGCGCCATCAGTCCCACGTTCGGGACCGAGCCCATGGTGGACGGGTCGTAGGCGCCGTTGGCCCGGCAGTCCTCGATCACGGCCTGGTAGACGCCGGCGTAGCTGGAGTCCGGCAGCACCGCGAGGGTGTCGGCCTCCTGGCCGTCCGGGCCCCACATGTGGCCGGAGGTGCGGATCATGGCCGGCATGGAGGCGTCCACGATGACGTCCGAGGGGACGTGCAGGTTGGTGATGCCCTTGTCGGAGTCGACCATCGCCAGCGCCGGGCCCTCGGCGAGCTCCGCGTCGAAGGACGCCTTGATCTCGGCGCCCTCGGGCAGGGCCTCCAGGCCCTTGAAGATGCCGCCCAGACCGTCGTTCGGGGTGAGGCCGGCCGCGGCGAGCTTGTCGCCGTACCGGGCGAACGTCTTCGGGAAGAAGGCGCGCACCACGTGACCGAAGACGATCGGGTCGGAGACCTTCATCATCGTGGCCTTGAGGTGCACCGAGAACAGCACGCCCTCCTGCTTGGCGCGGGCGACCTGCGCGGTCAGGAACTCGCGCAGCGCGGCGACGCGCATCACGGAGGCGTCGACGACCTCGCCCTTCTGGACGGGCACGGACTCGCGCAGCACGGTGGTGGTGCCGTCGTCGCCCTTGAGCTCGATGCGCAGCGCGCCGTCCTCGGCGATGACGACCGACTTCTCGGTGGAGCGGAAGTCGTCCGCGCCCATGGTCGCCACGTTGGTCTTGGACTCGGCGGTCCAGGCGCCCATGCGGTGCGGGTGGGTCTTGGCGTAGTTCTTCACCGAGGCGGGGGCGCGGCGGTCGGAGTTGCCCTCGCGCAGCACCGGGTTCACGGCCGAGCCCTTGACCTTGTCGTAGCGGGCGCGGATCTCCCGCTCCTCGTCGGTCTTCGGGTCGTCCGGGTAGTCGGGAAGCGCGTAGCCCTGGCCCTGCAGCTCGGCGATGGCGGCCTTGAGCTGCGGGATCGACGCCGAGATGTTCGGCAGCTTGATGATGTTGGCCGCCGGCGTCTTGGCCAGCTCGCCGAGCTCGGCGAGCGCGTCCGGGATGCGCTGGTCCTCGGCCAGGTACTCCGGGAACAGGGCGATGATGCGCCCGGCCAGCGAGATGTCCCGCGTCTCCACGGCGACACCCGCCTGCGAGGCGTACGCCCGGACCACCGGCAGGAAGGAATACGTCGCCAGGGCCGGGGCCTCGTCAGTGTGCGTATAGATGATGGTCGAGTCAGTCACCGGGTGCTCCGCTCCACGTCTGCAACATTGCTCGACATCAAGATATCTCGTGATCGACCGGGGCTCGACAGGGGTCCGCGCCGACTTCCGGCCGACCTCCCGCCACGATCCTTCCGGCGTGGCGGGAGATCACCCGGGACGGTGGGTTCAGATCGGCCGGGTGGTGGTCATGTCGTCCGGCACGGAGTCCGTGTCGCGCTGCTGGGGGATCAGCACGGCGCCCTGCTGGAGCGCCACCGTCCGGGCCGGCGACGGGATGCGGATGCCCTCCTCGCGGTAGCGGCGGTGCAGGCGCTTGATGAACTCGTGCTTGATCCGGTACTGGTCGCTGAACTCGCCGACGCCCAGGATGACCGTGAAGCCGATGCGGGAGTCCCCGAAGGTGTGGAAGCGCACCGCCGGCTCGTGCTCCGGCACGGCGCCGGTGATCTCCGTCATCACCTCGGCGACCACCTCCTTCGTCACCCGCTCCACCTGTTCCAGATCGCTGTCGTACGACACCCCGACCTGCACCAGGATCGTCAGCTGCTGCTCGGGACGCATGAAGTTGGTCATGTTCGTCTTGGCGAGCTGCGCGTTCGGGATGACCACCAGGTTGTTGGACAGGTTGCGGACCGTCGTCTGGCGCCAGTTGATGTCCTCGACGTAGCCCTCCTCGCCGCTGCTCAGCTGGATGTAGTCCCCGGGCTGCACGGTCTTGGAGGCGAGGATGTGGATGCCCGCGAACAGGTTGGCGAGCGTGTCCTGCAGCGCCAGCGCGACCGCCAGACCGCCGACGCCGAGGGCGGTGAGCATCGGGGCGATCGAGATGCCCAGCGTCTGCAGCCCCACCAGGAAACCGATCGCCAGGACCAGGATCCGGGTGATGTTCATGAAGATGGTCGCCGACCCGGCGACACCGGAGCGGGACTGGGTGACCGAGCGCACCAGCCCCGCCACCACCCGGGCCGCCGAGATCGTCGCGGCGAAGATGACCAGCAGGGTCAGCACCTGGTTGACGTTGTGCTGCACGGTGCGGGTCAGCGGCAGCGCCGCCGCCGCGGAGGCCGCGCCGCCCGCGATCGCCGCCCACGGCGCGATCATGCGCAGCGCGTCCACGAGGACGTCGTCCCCGCGCCAACTGGTGCGCTCCGCCAGCCGGTCCAGCCGGCGCAGCAGCAGCCGCAGCAGGAACGCCGCCAGCAGGCCGGCCGCGAGGGCGATGCCGGCGTACACCAGGTCGTGGCCGGTGAGCGCGCGGGTCACCGCTCACCTCCGGCGAACGCCCTGTCCGACGGCCCTGTGTGAAGTCGTGTCACGTGTCGTCACCTGTTCGAGTTCTACGGGATGTACGTCGCGCCGGCCGCCCCCGACCGCGGTCGGCACGACCGCTCATCCTGCCGCACTCCGCGCGGCGGTCCGTACCGCCCCCGGGCTCGCCCCGCTGGTCGGACCGCCTTCAGCCGCACCGGCGCGACCGGCGTCAACACCCGCGGCGGCAGCGGCGGTCCGCACGCCCGCCGACTGCCGTGCGGCGGGCCGGTCCGGGCCGTCCTTGACCTCAATCATGCTCGAGGTCCTACCTTCACGTGCATGAGCATGGAGACCACGGCGTGGACACAACTGCGCGGCATCATGACCGCCGAGGACGAGCACCGCCCCCTCACCGGGGCGACACTGCGCCGCGTCGGAGCCTTCGCCCGTCCGCACCGGCGCCGTCTGGTCCTGTTCGTGCTCCTCGGCACGGCGACCGCGGCGCTCGCCGTCGCCACCCCCGTGCTCGCCGGGAGCGTCGTGGACACCATCGTCTCCGGCGGCGACGGGGCCAGGGTGGTCCGCCTGTCCCTGCTCATCGCGCTGATCGCCGTCGTGGAGGCGGTCCTCGGCGTGCTGGGCCGCAGACTCTCGGCGGCCCTCGGCGAGGACCTCATCCTCGACCTGCGGACAGCGGTCTTCGACCACGTGCAGCGCATGCCGGTCGCGTTCTTCACCCGCACGCGCACGGGAGCGCTCGTCTCCCGTCTCAACAACGACGTCATCGGCGCCCAGCGGGCCTTCAGCAACACCCTGTCGACCGTGGTCGGCAATCTGGTCACCCTCGTGCTCACCCTCGCCGTGATGCTCACCCTGTCCTGGCAGATCACCCTGCTCGCACTGGCACTGCTGCCGGTGTTCGTGGTCCCGGCCCGCCGCATGGGCCGCCGCATGGCGGGGATGCAGCGCGAGGCCGCCGCCCTGAACGCGGCCATGGGCACCCGGATGACCGAGCGGTTCTCCGCACCCGGCGCCACCCTGGTCAAGCTGTTCGGCCGGCCCGAGGAGGAGTCCGCCCAGTTCGCGGTCCGCGCCCGCCGGGTCCGGGACATCGGCGTGCGCACGGCCACGGCGCAGACGGTGTTCATCACCGCGCTGACCCTCGTCTCCGCCCTCGCCCTCGCCCTGGTCTACGGCCTCGGCGGCCGGCTCGCCCTCGGCGGCACCCTGGAGCCGGGCGACGTCGTGGCGCTGGCGCTGCTGCTCACCCGGCTGTACGCGCCGCTCACCTCGCTCGCCGGGGCACGCGTGGAGGTGATGAGCGCGCTGGTCAGCTTCGAGCGGGTCTTCGAGGTGCTGGACCTCGAACCGCTCATCGGCGAGAGGCCGGACGCGCGCGAGGTGCCCGAGGGTCCGGTCTCCGTCGAGTTCGACGACGTCCGCTTCGGCTACCCCTCCGCCGAGAAGGTCTCCCTGGCCTCCCTGGAGGAGGTCGCCTCCCTCGACCCGCGCGGCGGCGACGAGGTCCTGCACGGCATCTCCTTCCGTGCCGAGCCCGGACAGACCGTCGCCCTCGTCGGCTCCTCCGGCGCGGGCAAGTCGACCATCGCCCAGCTGCTGCCACGGCTGTACGACGTCGACTCCGGCGCCGTGCGCGTGGGCGGTGTCGACGTCCGCGACCTGACCGCGCGGTCACTGCGCGCCACTCTCGGCATGGTGACCCAGGACGGTCACCTCTTCCACGACACGGTGCGCGCCAATCTGCTCCTGGCCCGGCCGGAGGCCGACGAGTCCGACCTCTGGGACGCCCTGGGCCGGGCCCGCCTCGACGCCCTCGTACGGGCCCTGCCCGACGGCCTGGACACGGTGGTCGGCGAACGCGGCTACCGGCTCTCCGGCGGCGAACGCCAGCGCATGACCATCGCCCGGCTGCTGCTGGCCCGCCAGCGCGTCGTCATCCTCGACGAGGCCACCGCCCACCTGGACAACACCTCCGAGGCGGCCGTGCAGGAGGCCCTCACGGAGGCGCTGGAGGACAGGACGGCGGTGGTGATCGCCCACCGGCTGTCCACCGTCCGCGCCGCCGACCTCATCCTGGTCGTCGAGGCCGGTCGGATCGTGGAACGCGGCACGCACGAGCACCTGCTGGCCGCCGACGGCCGCTACGCCGAGCTGTACCGCACCCAGTTCGAACGGCGGCCGGAGGGGGCGACGGTGGCGTAGCGGCGGTGCCGCACGGGAGGGAGGGGCCCCGAAGGCGCCCCTCCCTCCGCTCCTACCGGACCGGCGTGGCCGCCCCGGCCTCGTCCGGGCGCCTCCCGGCGCCGGAGCCCGCCCGCCCGGAGCCGCCCCGGCCCCTGCCGCCCCTGCCGCCACCGGCGGACGAGCTGAGCACGACGGCGAGCGGCGAGGCGGTCAGGACCGACGAGTACGTGCCCACGAGCATGCCGATCAGCAGCGCGAGCGCGAAGTCGGTGAGCGAGTCGCCGCCCAGCAGCGCCAGCGCGGCCAGGATGAAGATCACACCGATGCCGGTGTTGACCGTACGGGGCACCGTCTGCAGGATCGCCCGGTTGGTGACCCGGGACAACGGCGCCCTGCCGTCCTTCCGCCACAGTTCGCGGATCCGGTCGAAGACCACCACGGAGTCGTTCACCGAGTAACCGATCACGGTGAGCAGCGCGGCCAGGAACACGCCGTCGATCGGCTTGCCCAGCCAGGCGAAGACGCCGGTGAGGATCACCACGTCGTGCGCCAGGGCGGCCACCGCCCCGGTACCGAACATCCAGCGGAACCGGAAGGCCAGGTACAGCAGCTGGGCGCCGAGGGCCAGACCGAGCGCGATCAGCGCGTTGCGCCGCAGCTCGTCGCCGAGGCTCGGGCCGATCAGCTCGTCGCGGACCTTCTCGGCCCCGCCGCCGAGATCCGCGATGGCGTCGGCCACCTCGACGGCCTCCGCGTTGGTCAGCTCCTCGGTGCGCACCGTCAGCCTGTCGTCGCCGGAGGACTGCACGACCGCCTGCGGGAAGCCGGCGTCGGCCAGGGCCTCACGGGCCCGGTCCGGGTCGACGGTGTCGCTGGTGGAGTACTCGATGAGGCGGCCACCGGTGAACTCCACACCGAAGTTCAGCCCGCGCACCGCGATGCCCGCGCCGGCGACGACGAGCACCACGGCGGACACCGCCAGCCAGCGGCGCGGGCGCCGCATCAGCTGCGGGTCGCGGCGGGTGAGGTACGTGCGGACCCGGCCGATGGAGGCCAGGCCGGTGACCTTCGGCCGGCGGTGCACCCAGCGGCGGGCCACGGCGAACTCGGCCAGCACCCGGGTGATCACCAGGGCGCTGATCATGGAGGCGAGCACACCGATGCCCAGCGTGACGCCGAAGCCCTTCACCGGACCGGAGGCGAGCAGGAACAGCAGCACCGCCGCGATCAGCGTGGTGACGTTGGAGTCCGCGATGGCGCTGAAGGCGCCCTTGAACCCGGCGGTCAGCGCCGAGCGGCCGCTGGGCCGGTTGCGCTTGCCGTACTCCTCCCGGGCCCGTTCGAAGACCAGCACGTTGGCGTCCACGGCCATGCCGATGGCCAGCACGAAACCGGCGAGACCGGGCAGGGTCAGGGTCGCGCCGAGGGCCGCCAGACCGGCGTAGGAGATCAGGCCGTAGCAGAGCAGGGCCAGGGTGGCCAGGACGCCCATGAGCCGGTACACGACGATGATGAAGACCGCGGTCAGCGCGGTGCCGACGACGGCCGCCCAGGCGCTCGCCTCGATGGCCTCGGCGCCCAGCGTCGGGCCCACGGTCCGCTGCTCGACCGTCTCGACCGGCACCGGCAGCGCGCCGCCCTTGACCAGCAGGGCGAGCTCCTTGGCCTCGTCGCTGGTGAAGGAACCGGTGATCTGGGTGGACCCGCCGGTGATGCCCGCGCCGCAGGCCACGGACGGGTCGACCTGGGGTGAGGAGATGATCTTGTCGTCCAGGACGATCGCGACCCGGCGCTGCGGATCGCCCGCCGGGTGGCAGGCGGCCTCGCCGGTCAGCTTCGCCCAGCCCTTGCCGTCCTCGAAGTCCACGGTGACGTGCCAGCCGGCACCGCTCTGCGGGTCGAAGCGGCCCTCGGCGTCCTTCACGTCCTGGCCGGTGAGCGCCGCGGCGGCCAGCCGCAGCCGTTCACCGGACTGCTCGTCGGGCAGGACGCGTTCGCCCTCCGCCCGGTCCTTGTCGGACCCGCCGGCGGCGCCGAGCACCGCGTGGACGGAGAGCTGCGCGGTACGGCCGAGGACGTCGGCGGCCTTGCGCGGATCCTGCACGCCGGGCAGCTCGACGATGATCCGGTTGTCCCCGGAGCGGACGATGCCCGGCTCGGCGACACCGAGCGCGTCGACCCGGCCGCGCAGCACCTCCAGGGTGCGGTCGGTGGCCTCCCCGTCGGCCTTCACGGTTTCGGTGGAACGGGTCTCCAGCACGATCTGGGTGCCGCCCCGCAGATCCAGGCCCAGACGGACCGGGACGGTGACGGCGATGAACACGGATGCGGCGATCACGGCGAGCGCGAACAACGCCCTGAAGCGGGCGGGACGTTTCACAGATGCCTCCAGCAGGCACGCGGAGAAGAGGAAGGGGGAGTCTCAGGTGCTGGAGGCCGGGGGAGGGGCGCGCCCCAGGTCCGACGGCATGTGCGCGGCGGCGGGCGGCGCGTGCCCGGCCGCCGGCGCGGGCCGGGCCGGCCGGGGCGGGACCGGCGGCGTGTGCGCCGCGGTGAAGAGCAGGTGTCCGGCGGGCACCGTCCGCTCACCGGTGTCCCGCTCCGGCCGGGTGAACAGGGTGCGGGCACCGACGTAGGCGTCGTCGCCGTACGGACGGGTGTCGGACGCGTGGGCCGCCGGGGAGGAGGCCGCGGCGGGGACGAGCACCGCCGACGGGGAGGACCCGAGGGCCAGCAGCACGGCCGCGAACGCGGTGACGGCCGCCGCGGCGGCCCGGAACGGAAGGCGGGCGGGGCGTCCCCGCCGATCGGGGGTCAAGGCTCGACGAGCCCGGCGCGGATGGCGTAACGGGTCAGCTCGAGGCGGTCCCGCAGCCCCAGCTTGTGCAGCAGGTTCTCGCGGTGCCGCTGCACCGTCTTGACGCTGATGAACAGCAGTTCGGCGATCTCCTTCGACGAATGGCCCTCGGCGACGAGCTTGAGCACCTCCTCCTCGCGCGGGGTCAGCAGCTGCTCGGGCGCCTCCTCGCCGTGCCGCACGCGGTCGAGGTAGTTGCGGATCAGCGCGGTCACCGCGCCCGGGTACAGGAACGGCTCGTCCCGCATCGCGGACCGGCAGGCGGCGACCAGGTCCCGGTCCGCGACGGACTTCAGCACGTAACCGCCGGCCCCCGCCTTGAGCGCCTGGAACAGGTACTGCTCGTTGTCGTGCATCGTCAGCATCAGGATGCGCAGCCCCGGCTTCAGCGCGGTCAGCTCGCGGGCGGCCTGCAGACCGGTCAGCCGCGGCATGGCGATGTCCAGGACGGCCAGGTCGACGTCGTGGGTGCGGGCCATGGCGATCGCCTCCGCGCCGTCGCCCGCCTCGGCGACCACCTCCAGGTCCGGTTCCCGGTCGAGGATGAGCCGCACGCCGCGCCGCACCAGCGCGTGGTCGTCGGCGAGCAGGATCCGGATCGTGGTCCCCGGCCGGTGGTCGTCGTGGGTGTCCTGGTGGTTCATGACTGCTTCCTGACGGTGGGCACGGTCAGCCGGATCCGGGTTCCGGCGGGTGTCGCGGAGGTCTCGTCGGGGCTGGAGATGTCCAGACCCGCCCCGATCAGCAGGGCCCGTTCGCGCATCCCGCGCAGCCCGGCGCCCTCGCGGGCGGCCCCGACGCCGCGGCCGTCGTCGGCCACCTCGAGGACGACGTGCCCGTCGGCGCCGCGCAGGCTCACCTCCACGCACCGCGCCTCGGCGTGCCGCGCGGCGTTGGTCAGGCCCTCCTGCGCCACCCGGTAGATCACCAGCTCCGCCTCGTGGTCGAGGGCGGGCAGGTCGGGGTCGAAGCGGCGCAGCACGCGCAACCCGGTGTGCGTGGCGAACTCGGTGGTCAGCGAGGTGACCGCGCTGACCAGGCCCAGATCGTCCAGGACGCCCGGACGCAGCCGGCGCACCAGCCGGCGGACCTCGTCGAGGCTCTCCCGGGTGATCTCCTGCGCCTGCTGGAGTTCACCGCGCAGCGGCTGGGACGCCTCGTCGGCCGCCCGCTTCAGGGCCAGCAGCACGGCGGTCATGCTCTGCCCGACCTCGTCGTGCAGTTCCTGGGCGATACGGCGCCGCTCGCCCTCCTGCGCGAGGATGGCGCGGGCGCTGCTGGCGACGCGTTCCCCCTCCAGCCGCTCCAGCATCGAATTGAACGTGCTGACCAGTTCGGCGACCTCGCCGCCACCGCGCACCGGCAGCCGCTGGCCGGGACGCAGCAGGTCCACGGTGGTCATCAGCCGCGTCACCCGGTCCAGCGGGGCCAGCCCGATGCGCAGCAGGGCCGCGTTGGCGACGAGCATGACGCCGAGGCCGCCCACCAGGATCACCGCCTCGGTCAGCAGCACCGGGACGGACACGGTCACCGGAGCCCACAGCAGCAGCGCGGTGGCACTGCCCAGCACCACCGCGTTGAGCCCGAAGATCCGCCAGTACAGGGACACGGAGGTCACGCCTTCCTCTTTCTCGTCTGCCTCTACTGTCGGTCACCGCGCCCTCTTCCGCGGCCGCGGCCCCCTTGTCCCGGCGGACACCGGCCAGCCTGCACCAGGGGCGGCCCCCGGTCGATGGGCCCCGCGCCCCATTTCCCGCGCCCCGCCCGACCCATGCCGGGCGGGGTGGGTCCTGCGACCCCGCACAGATGGGTACCGCGCCCGATGGGCACCGGGACGGAGAAGGGCGAAGGTGAGGACATCACCCGTACGTCACCGAGGAGGACCATCCGTGTCGCTCGACCTGCCCCGCACCGAGCCCCGCAGCGCCCATCCGGCCGCGGACGAAGTCCGTCAGCGCCTCGAACACGCCCGCACGACCCGGCTGGCGCAGCTCAAGGCGCTGGACGAAACCGGGCAGAGTCCCGGCGACCACCTGATGTCCAACCAGAGGGACGCCATCAAGCGCGTCCTGACGGAGATCGACGAGGCCTTCGCCCGCGTCGAGGACGGCACCTACGGCACCTGCCTGGGCTGTTCCAAGGCCGTACCGCCGGAGCGGCTGGAGATCCTGCCGCACACCAGGTACTGCGTCGGCTGCCAGGGCCGCGCCTGACCCCGTCCGTCCTCCCCTCCCGCTCTGCCCAAGGGGTGCAGTGGTGATCCACCAGACCATCGGCGGGCGCGACACGGTCCTCACCGCCGAGGACCTCGCCGCGCTGCGCGAGAACCTGCACGAGCAGCGGCTGTTCCGGCAGGAGCAGCTGCGGCAGTTCGCCGCCTTCTCCTCCGACCGCGCCGAGGACCGGCGCCGGCGGGAGGACGCGGCCCAGATCGAGGTCGGCGTCAAGCTCGCGGCCTCCGCCCGCATGGTCCTCGCCGACGTCGAGGCGGCCCTCGCCCGGATGGACTGCGGGCAGTACGGCGCCTGCCACCTGTGCCGACGCGCCGTCGAACGCCACCGCCTGCTGATCGTCCCCCAGGCCCGCTACTGCGGGCGCTGCCAGCAGGTGAGGGAGGCCGGCCGGTGACCGTGGTCCGGCGTCCCCGCCCGACGCCGGTGCGGCACCGGCACTGGCCGCTGTGCCGGCGCTGCTCAGGCATCGCCCTCGACCTGGGCAGCGCCCGCACCCGCGCGTGGATCGCCGGACGCGGCATGGTCCTCGACGTGCCCACCGTGACCTTCCCGGGCACCGGCGCCGTCCACCCCATCCAGCGCGGCACCATCGTCGACACCCCCGGCACGGCCCGGATGCTGGAGCGGCTGCTCGGGCACCGGCTGCCCCGGCTCGGCCGTCCGCTGGTCGTCGTCACGGCGCCGGTGCTGGACGGGCCGGCCTTCCGGACCGCCGCCCGCGCGGCGGTCGAGGTCCTCCGGCCGCGGGCCGTACTGACCGTCCCGGGCGCCCGCGCGGTGGCCCTGGCCGCGGGCGCCGACCACATCGGGCCGCTGCTCGTCGTGGACATCGGCGCCCACCTCACCGAGGTGGTGCTGCTCGTGGACGGAGCGGTCACCGACGCCCGCCGCGTCGCGCTGGGCACCACCGACCTGGCCGACGGCACACCCCCCGGCGACGTCACCGCGGCGGTGGTCGACATGGTGACCGCGATGCTGCGGCAGGACCGCACCGCGCTCACCCGCACCGCCCTGCGCCGTGGCGTCCTGCTGGCCGGCGGGGGCGCGCTGCGCCCCGACATCACCCGCGACCTGCCCGCCGGCCTCGGCTGCGCGGTCCAGCAGGTCCCCTCGCCGCACACCGCCGCCGTCCGGGGCGCCGCCGGCCTCCTCGCCGCGGCACACCACCACCCCCCGGTCACCCAAACCCCCTGACCGCCCCCGCTGCCCGCCCCGCCACCGGAAAGGAGCCCCGACGTGGCCGGCGAGACACCTCCGGCACAGCCGCCCCCCGGCCCGCCCCCGCGGCCCCTGCTGTGGCGCTGGCGGCACAACCCCCTGCGCCGCCGCACCGACACGCTCCACGCCTGGCTCGGCCTCGGGACGCTGATCGCCGTACTGGCCGTGGCCCCCGTGGCCGCCCTCCTCGTGGGCGACACCGCGCGCCGTCATTACGAGGACACCGCGCGCCACCAGAACCTGATCCGGTACGAGACCACCGCGACCCTCGTCCACGACGCCCCCCGCCACCCCGAGCCGGGCTCGGACGAGGAGAAGAGGACCCGCTACCCGGTCGAGGTCCGCGTCGTCACCCGGGAGGGGCGGACCCGCACCACGCGCGCCGAGGTCCCGCCGGGACTGACCGCCGGCAACACCGTCCGCCTCTGGATCACCGCCGACGGCGAGGCGACGGACCCGCCGCTGACCGCCCGGGAGGTCCGCAGCCGCGCCATGGGCTGGGCCCTGCTGGCCGCCATCGGCGTCGCCCTCGCCGGCGCCGCCGTCCACGCCCTGACCGGCCACGCCCTGCGCCGCCGCAACCTCGCCGCCTGGGACGCGGCCTGGGCGGAGACGGCCCCGCGCTGGACCACCCCGACCTGATCCGGTGTCACCGGGGCCCCCGGTCAGGGCCCAAGAGGCCGTCGAGGACGTGACGAGGCCGCCGGCGGAACGGAGCCCGGCAGCACCCCGCGAGCCCGCGACCGGCGCGTGTGACGCCTTCGGCCGCGCTCCTACGAAACTTTCGAAGCGATGTGGTCAATCTTCGGTGATTGACCGACTTGCGTCGCAGAGCCCCTGAATTCGACCGGTTCACCACCTCGGTTGAGCTGCGAATATGCGGAAGTGCGCAAGATCTTGAGCAAGCGAACTTTTCGAAATATCGACCGAAACTGTTGACGGTTGACGCGCACAGGCCAACACTGTCCGGCATCGAACCTCCCCGAGCCGCACAGGAGGCGCACCACATGCACGTGTCCGCACACCCGAGAGGCCGCAGACGCGGCCGCCTGCTGCTGAGCGTCAGAAGCGTCTGGACCATCGCGCTGGCCGCCGTCACCGCACTGCTCCTGACCGCCACCACCGCGACCGCCGTCACCACGAACCAGACCGGCACCAACAACGGCTGGTGGTACTCGTTCTGGACCGACTCCCAGGGAACCGTCTCCATGGACCTGGGATCCGGCGGCAACTACAGCACCCAGTGGAGGAACACCGGCAACTTCGTCGCCGGCAAGGGCTGGAGCACCGGCGGTCGCAAGACGGTCAGCTACTCGGGCTCCTTCAACCCCTCCGGCAACGCGTACCTCACGCTCTACGGATGGACCACCGGCCCGCTCATCGAGTACTACATCGTCGACAACTGGGGCACCTTCCGGCCCACCGGCGAGTACAAGGGCACCGTCACCAGCGACGGCGGCACGTACGACATCTACAAGACGACCCGGTACAACGCCCCCTCCATCGAAGGCACCAGGACCTTCGACCAGTACTGGAGCGTGCGGCAGTCGAAGCGCACGGGCGGCACCATCACCAGCGGCAACCACTTCGACGCCTGGGCGAGCAAGGGCATGAACCTGGGCAACCACAACTACATGATCATGGCCACCGAGGGTTACCAGAGCAGCGGCAACTCCAACATCACCGTGAGTGAGGGCAGCTCCGGTGGCGGTGGGGGCGGCGGTGGCGGTGGCGGGGGCGGCGGGGGCGGGGGCGGCGGTGGCGGCTGCACCGCGACCCTGTCGGCCGGTGAGAAGTGGGGCGACCGCTACAACCTCAACGTCTCGGTGAGCGGCTCCAGCAACTGGACCGTGACGATGAAGGTCCCCTCCCCGGCGAAGGTCTCCTCGACCTGGAACGTCGGCGCCTCCTATCCCGACAGCCAGACCCTGGTCGCCAAGTCCAACGGCAGCGGCAACAACTGGGGCGCGACGATCATGGCCAACGGCAACTGGAACTGGCCGTCGGTGTCCTGCAGCGCAGGCTGACCTCCCCCCCCACGAAAAGGACCACCGCAGATGACCACCGGAAAACGACCACGTGCCGCCCGGCCCCTGGTGTCGGGGCTGGCCGTCGCCGCGCTGACCCTGGCCGGCACCGCCACCACGGCCCTCGACGCCGCACCGGCGCACGCCGCCGCCTGCAACGGCTACGTCGGGCTCACCTTCGACGACGGCCCGTCCACCGGCACCACCATGAGCCTGCTCAACGCGCTGAAGCAGAACGGGCTGCGGGCCACGATGTTCAACCAGGGCCAGTACGCCGCCGCCAACCCCTCCCTGGTCAAGGCCCAGGTCGACGCCGGGATGTGGGTCGCCAACCACAGCTACACCCACCCCCACATGACCCAGCTGAGCCAGTCCCAGATGGACTCGGAGATCTCCCGCACCCAGCAGGCGATCGCGAACGCCGGCGGCGGCACACCGAAGCTGTTCCGTCCGCCGTACGGCGAGACCAACTCGACGCTGCGCGCGGTCGAGGCCAAGTACGGCCTGACCGAGGTCATCTGGGACGTCGACTCGCAGGACTGGAACAACGCGAGCACCGACGCCATCGTGCAGGCCGCCTCGCGGCTCACCAACGGCCAGGTCATCCTGATGCACGACTGGCCGGCCAACACCATCGCCGCGATCCCGCGCATCGCGCAGAACCTGGCCTCCCGGGGGTTGTGCGCCGGCATGATCTCCCCGCAGACCGGACGGGCCGTCGCCCCCGACGGTTCCGGCGGCGGGGGAGGGGGCGGCGGTGGCGGCACGGCCTGCACCGCCACCCTGTCCGCGGGCAACCGCTGGAGCGACCGCTACAACCTCAACGTCTCGGTCGGCGGCGGCAGCGACTGGACGGTGACCATGAAGGTGCCGTCCCCGGCGAAGGTCTCCTCGACCTGGAACGTCAGCACCTCCTACCCCGACAGTCAGACCCTGGTCGCCAAGCCCAACGGCAGCGGCAACAACTGGGGAGTGACGATCATGGCCAACGGCAACTGGAACTGGCCGACCGTCTCCTGCAGCACGGGCTGAGCCCGGGGCGGGCCGCGGCGCACGGCGCGCCGCGGCCCGCCGCACGCCCCGTCACAGATGTTCACGGAACCAGTCGGCGGCGAGCCCGGCCACCTGTTCCAGCGCGCCGGGCTCGGGAAAGAGGTGGGTCGCGCCGGGCACCACGTGGATGCGGTGAACGGCGGCGGACAGCCGTTCGGCGGCCCGGCGGTTGAGGTCGAGGACCGTCCGGTCGTCGCCGCCCACGATGAGCAGCACCGGTGACGAGACCATGGCCAGCGCGTCCTCCGCCAGGTCCGGACGTCCGCCCCGCGACACGACCGCCGACACCCGCCGGGGGCGTTCGGTCGCCGCCACCAGGGCGGCCGCCGCCCCCGTGCTGGCCCCGAACAGGCCCACCGTGAGATCCGCGGTGTCCGGGCGCTGCTCCAGCCGGTCGACGGCGTGCGCCAGACGCCGGGCCAGCAGGCCGATGTCGAAACGGTGCCGGCCGGTCGCGGCGTCCTCGCCCTCCTCCTCCTCGGTCAGCAGGTCCAGGAGGAGCGTGCCGAACCCCGCCAGCTGCAACGCGGTGGCGACGGCCCGGTTGCGGGGGCTGTGCCGCGAGCTGCCGCTGCCGTGTGCGAACAGCACCATCCCCCGCACTCCGGCCGGGATCTCGAGGTCACCGGCCAGGACCGCCCCGTCCGAGGGGACCGTCACGGACTCGGAGAGCATGCCGGTCACCTCCTCAGTCGGTGTCCTCGGCGGCACGTCCGGCGGGCAGCAGGCCGCCGATGTCCCGGGGCAGCGCGGCGACCAGCTTCTCCGTCAGCTCCGGGGTGAGGGCCGCGTCGAGCACCTCCAGTACGGCGGCGGCCTCGCGCACGGCCGCGTCCTCGTCCGTCTCCGCGCGGCCGGCGATCCGTCCGGCGAACGCCGTCAGGTCGAAGCGCTCGCCCGAGACGGTCTGCCGCATGGGCGCGGCCAGGGTCGGCGGCAGCTGGGCGGCCACGTGGCCCGCCAGCCCGGCCGGCAGCCGCTCGGCCAGCGTACTGAGCACGGCCCGGGTCGCCCGCTCGGACGTCCCCCGGTCCGGCAGCCGGGTGAGGGCCTGTACTTTGCCGATGAACTCGTCGTGCTGCATGAGGCGGTGTCCTTCCTCATGGTTCGGTTGTCGGCGATCGGTTCCGGGGCGGGT
Source organism: Streptomyces sp. NPDC126497 (assembly GCF_040302425.1). Lineage (NCBI taxonomy): Bacteria > Bacillati > Actinomycetota > Actinomycetes > Kitasatosporales > Streptomycetaceae > Streptomyces > Streptomyces sp. NPDC126497. Next base: position 14,030 of record NZ_JBEORT010000050.1, on the reverse strand, counting down.
ACCCGCAACGGGTCCACACCAACGGACACCGGTTTGCCACCGGGAACGAGGGCTACCCGGCCGGTGCGAACGTGACGGAGGAGGTGCCCGGCGTGCGTGACCCGCGTACCGATCCCACCCGTGAGCCGGTCTCCCGCGCCCGCTCCGGGACGATCGGCCGCCGCTTCCCGCGGACCGGCACCGAACCGGTCACCGCGCGCAGCCCGCTGCGGCTGCGCCTGCTGCTCGCCGCGGTCTTCCTGCCCCTCTTCCTCGCCGGCACCGCACTGTTCGGCGCCTGGGCCGCGGGAGCCGACGCCGGCGACGGTCCCGGCCGGGGCCCGTTGATCCTGCTCGCCGTCGTCTGCGGCGTGCTCGCGCTGACGGCCCTGCTGGATCTGGTGGTCGTCCTGCGCCGGCTGCGCCGGGAACGGGGAGCCGCCCGCTGAGCGGCCCACGGTGACGCCCCGCGGTGCCGCGGACACCGGTTGCGAACGCACCGGTCGCGTGTTCCGGGCCGGCGCCGCGCCGATCGGAAAGGCGTTGGCCCGGCGGCGCGGAAGGCCCGCCCCGCGGCCCCGCCCCTGGGAGACGGGCACCGGTGCGGCCCACCCGCGCCGCCTGCCGGGGCAGCGGTCGAGTTCCTCCTCCACCGGCGGTTTCGACACGTCGCGCAGGTGCTGGGACTGTCCCGGCCGGCCGCCCGCACGGGCCTGTTCCGCCTGCTGCGCGGGACTCGTGCCGAGGTCGGAATCGGGGTCCACGCGCACGGACCTGGCCATCTCCTCACGATGGGCGTACCGCTCGGCCGGAATGCCGCGCAGCGCCTTGACGACATCCGGTGAGGCACCGGACCGGCCGGCCGCCCGGACCAGGTCGTCCTTGCCGGCCGGGAAGTCGACGTCCTTGACGGCGCTCACCACGTCCCGGGCGCTCGTCCTGTGGGCCGTGGCTCCTTCTCCCTCGTCGCGGTGCCGGGCCCCCGGGCAACCGCCGTCGCCCGTCCCTCACCTCCGCGAGGGGTCCGCTACGACGACTCCCGCACCACCAGCTCCGTGGGCAGTGTCCGCTGCTGCCGGGGCCCGCCCTGCCGGGTGATGTCGGTGAGGATCCGGGCCATGGTCCGGCCTATCTCCTCCACCGGCTGGCGCACGGTCGTCAGCGGCGGGGCGGTGTGGCGCGCGAGGACGGAGTCCTCGTAGCCGACGACGGCGACGTCGCCGGGCACCTGCCGTCCCTGCCGGCGCAATTCGGCCAGGGCACCGACCGCCATGAGGTCGGAGGCGGCGAAGACGGCGTCCAGATCCGGGGCGCGTTCAAGTAGCGAACGCATCGCCCGGCCGGCCCCCTCCTCGGTGAAGTCGCCCTGCTCGACCAGGAGTTCGTCCTCCGCCACCCCCGCCTCGCGGTGCGCGGTGCGCCAGCCGGCGAGCCGGCTGCGGCCGACGTCCATGTCCAGCGGGCCGGTGATCGTGGCGATCCGGGTCCGGCCGCGGTGCAGCAGGTGCCGTACCGCCGCGGTGGCGCCCCCGGCGTTGTCGGAGTCGACGTAGCTCAGCCGTTCGCCCGCGTCGCGGCGGCCGGCCAGCACGGTGGGCAGGCCCATCTCCTCCAGCATGCCCGGCAGCCGGTCGTCGGCGTGCACGGAGACCAGCAGGACGCCGTCCACGCGGTGCGCCGCCACCGTCTCGGTGAGCTGGTCGCGCTCGGCCTGGTCGCGGACGAGCATCAGCTGCAGCTGGGTCCGGCTCTCCGCGAGGGCGCCGCTGACGCCGCGGATCAGCGCGGCGAAGAACGGTTCCGAACCGAGCCGGCTCTCCGACTCCGGGATCACCAGGGCCACCGCGTTGGTGCGGTTGGTCACCAGGCCGCGGGCGACCGAGTTGGGGACGTAGTTCAGCTCCTTGATCGCGGCCAGGACCCTCGCGCGGGCGTCGGCACTGACCAGGTCCGAGCCGTTGACGACGCGGGAGACCGTGGTGCGGCCCACGCCGGCGCGGGCCGCGACCGTTTTGATGGTCGGACGACGGTTACCGCTCATGTGCTCCCCCCTGGGCGGCCGCGACGGCGGTGCCTGCCGCGGAGGTGACCTGCGGCAATTCTTGCAGACGCCGCCGTCGGCGCCGCACCCCCCGGGGGCGGGACGGCGGACGCGGGGCCCGGTGCGGGACAACAAGTTGGGTTCAAGTTATTGACATACCCATCTTCCGGCCATGAGTCTTCGGTGCGTGGTGGGAACGTACCCACTCCGAAATGGGCACGTTCCCATCTCTATCAGAGCCGCTGTAGTCATCGCAGAACTCGTCACTCCGATGTGTCAGCGCCGTCGCTAGGAGGAGATCCATGGGCACTTACGGTTCGTTGCGCAGGAAGGCGGTGGCGACAGCCGCGGCCGCCGGCGCGCTGGCACTCGTCGCCGGCTGCGGCGGCAGCGACGACTCGGCCACCGGCGGTGGCAAGAAGGACGGCAAGGTCACCATCACCATGGGCCTGTACGGCGTGATGGGCCTCAAGGAGACCGGCCTCCTGGAGCAGTACGAGAAGGAGAACCCCGAGGTCGACATCAAGGCCGAGATCGCCGGTGACGAGCAGACGTACTACACCGCGCTGCAGACCCGCCTCGCCGCAGGCAACGGCCTGAAGGACATCCAGGGCATCGAGATCGGCCGGGCCAAGGAGATCACCGAGACCCAGGCGGACAAGTTCGCGGACTTCGCCGGCATGGCGGGCACCGACCACTTCCTGCCCTGGAAGGAATCCCAGATCAGCACCGGGGACGGCAAGGTGCTGGGCCTGGGCACCGACATCGGCCCGATGGCCGTCTGCTACCGCAAGGACTACTTCGAGCAGGCCGGCCTGCCCACCGACCGCGAAGAGGTCGGCAAGCTGTGGGAGGGCGACTGGAAGAAGTACGTCGAGGTCGGCCGCACCTTCAAGAAGGACTTCAAGGGCGACAAGGTGGCGTTCACGGACTCGGCCAGCGGCCTGTTCAACGCCATGGTCTACGGCCACTCCGAGCAGTACTACGACGAGAAGGGTGAGTTGATCTACGACAAGAACCCGGCCGTCGAGGAGGCCTGGGGCCTCGCCTCCGACGCCGCGGAGGAGGGCCTGACCGCCAAGCTCCGCCAGTTCCAGCCGGGCTGGGACCCCGGTCTGGCCAACGGCACGTTCGCGACCGCCGTCTGCCCGGCCTGGATGCTCAGCCACATCAGCGAGAAGGCCGGTGAGGCCAACAAGGGCAAGTGGGACGTCGCCCGGGCGCCCAAGGGCGCCAACTGGGGCGGGTCCTTCCTCGGGGTGATCGAGAAGAGCCCGGTGAAGGAGGAGGCCAAGAAGCTCGTCGCCTGGCTGACCGCGCCGGAGCAGCAGGCCCACATCTTCAAGGAGATCGGCAACATCCCGTCCTCCGAGAAGGCCCTGGAGAACCCCGACGTGAAGAACGCCACCTCGGAGTACTTCGGCAACGCCCCGATCGGCCAGATCTTCGGCGCCGCCGCGCAGGAGATCCCCGACAAGCAGGTCCTCGGCCGCAAGGACGGCACCATCAAGGACACCTTCTCCCAGGGACTGGCCCTGGTCGAGCAGGGCACCAAGCGTGACGAGGCGTGGAAGACCACCACGGAGCGCATCGAGAAGGCGGTCGGCTGACCGACCCCTCCTCCGGCCGCCCGGGCCCGCTCGGCATCCGCCGACGGGCCCGGGCCCGGCTCACACATCCGTTCTCAGGAAGGAAAGTCCGGTGGCCACCTCCACCACCAAGGCTCTGACCGGCGAGGAGCCGCCGGCCCCGCCCGGCACCTCGGGCGGCGGGAAGACCGCCCGGCGGCGCAGCGCGCTGCTGCACCGGCTGGACGTCAAGGGTGCGCCGTTCGCGTTCGTCGCCCCCTTCTTCATCGTCTTCGCCGCATTCAGCTTCTACCCCCTCGTCTACACCTCGTGGATCTCGCTGCACGACGTGGAGCTGGCCACCCTCGACGTCATGGAGTGGGTGGCGTTCGACAACTACGTCGAACTCTGGGGCGACTCGCGGTTCTGGAACGCGCTGCAGAACACCATCACCATCGGCGTCATCTCCACGGTGCCGCAGCTGATGATGGCGCTCGGCCTGGCGCACCTGCTCAACTACCGCATGCGCGCCTCGCTGTTCTTCCGCGTCGCCTCGCTGGTCCCCTACGCCACCTCGGTCGCCGCCGCCGCGCTCGTCTTCACCATGATCTTCGAGCGTGACTTCGGCATGATCAACTGGGCGCTCGGCTCGGTCGGCATCGACCCGGTGGACTGGGAGGCCGACAAGTGGCCCGCCCAGGTGGCCATCTCCACCATCGTCATCTGGCGCTGGACCGGCTACAACGCGCTGCTCTACCTGGCCGCCATGCAGGCCATCCCGGCCGAGCGGTACGAGGCGGCGTCCATCGACGGGGCGTCCCGGTGGAAGCAGTTCACCCACGTCACCATCCCCGGAATCCGCTCCACCATCGTCTTCACCATCGTGCTCTCCACCATCGGCGCCACCCAGCTCTTCGGTGAGCCGCTGATCTTCGGCCAGGGCCCCAACGGCGTCACCGGAGGCGCCGACAACCAGTACCAGACGCTGGGCCTGCTGCTGTACGAGGAGGGCTGGAAGAACTACCAGATGGGCCGCTCGGCGACCGTCGCCTGGGCGATGTTCATGCTGCTGGTCCTCGTCTTCGTCGTCCAGCGCGTCATCAAGCGCCTGCGCTCCCGCACGTCCTGACCTGGAGTCGCCATGACCACCCAAAGTCTCCCGGCCCGGACCGACGCCCCGGACCGGACCTCCGCCGCGAAGCCGAGCGACCGTGGTGGCCGCCGGCTGCTGCGCCAGCGTGCCGGCCGCCAGCACCATGCCGGCCCCCTCGCCTACGTGCTGCTCGCCATCATGGCGATCCTGTCGATCTTCCCGCTGTACTGGACGATGGTGGCCGCGTCCACCGACAACACCCGGGTCAGCCAGACGCCGCCCCCGTTCCTGCCCGGCCCGAACCTGTTCAGCAACCTCGCCCGGGCCTGGGACGAGGCGGCGATGGGCAAGGCCATGATCAACAGCCTCATCGTGGCCGGGGTGATCGCCCTGTCCACGGTGATGTTCGCGACGCTCGCCGGGTTCGCCTTCGCCAAGCTGCGGTTCAAGGGCCGCAACGTCCTGCTCATGCTGGTGATCGGCACCATGATGGTGCCGCCGCAGCTCGCCGTGGTGCCGCTGTTCATGATGATGTCGGAGCTGGGCTGGTCGCAGCAGCTGCCCGCCGTCATCTTCCCCACGCTGGTGAGCGCGGTCGGCGTGTTCTTCATGCGGCAGTACCTGTCCGAGGCGCTGCCCGACGAACTCGTCGAGGCCGGCCGGGTGGACGGGGCGCACTCGCTGCGCATCTTCTGGAGCATCGTGCTGCCCGTGGCGCGGCCCGCGATGGCCGTCCTGTTCATGATCACGTTCGTGCACGCGTGGAACGACTTCTTCTGGCCGTTCGTGGTGCTCGACATGACCAACCCGACCGTCCCCGTCGCGCTCACCCAGCTCAGCGCGGGCTACGTCCGCGACCAGTCGCTGATCATGGCGGGCGCGCTGCTCGGCACGCTGCCGCTGCTGGCGATGTTCATCGTCTTCGGCCGCCAGATCGTCAGCGGCATCATGGCGGGCGCCGTCAAGGGCTGACCCGCCGCGCCCGGCCCCGCACCCCGTCCCCACCAGGCATCCGCCTGCGAACCCCCTTACCCCGAAAGGACTCACGTGGTCACCGCACAGCAGACCGCGTCCGCCCCGGACGCCGCCCTCACCTTCCCCAAGGGCTTCCTCTGGGGCTCCGCGACCGCTTCCTACCAGATCGAGGGGGCCGCCGCCGAGGACGGACGCACGCCGTCCATCTGGGACACCTACGCCCGCACCCCGGGCCGGGTCCGCAACGGCGACACCGGCGACATCGCCACCGACCACTACCACCGCTGGCGCGAGGACGTCGCCCTCATGGCCGAACTCGGCCTGGGCGCCTACCGGTTCTCCCTGGCCTGGCCCCGGATCCAGCCCACGGGCCGCGGCCCCGCCGTGCAGAAGGGCCTGGACTTCTACCGGCGCCTCGTCGACGAGCTGCTGGACAAGGGCATCCAGCCCGTCGCCACCCTCTACCACTGGGACCTGCCGCAGGAGCTGGAGGACGCCGGCGGCTGGCCCGAGCGCGCCACGGCCGAGCGGTTCGCCGAGTACGCGGCCCTCGCCGCGGACGCCCTCGGCGACCGGGTGAAGACCTGGACCACCCTGAACGAGCCCTGGTGCAGCGCCTTCCTCGGCTACGGCTCCGGGGTGCACGCCCCCGGCCGCACCGACCCGGTCGCCGCGCTGCGCGCCGCCCACCACCTCAACCTGGGCCACGGCCTCGCCGTCCAGGCACTGCGCGACCGCCTCCCCGCCGCCGCCCAGTGCTCGGTCACCCTCAACATCCACCACGTCCGCCCGCTCACCGGCAGCGACGCCGACGCCGACGCGGTCCGCCGGATCGACGCGCTCGCCAACCGGGTCTTCACCGGCCCGATGCTGCAGGGCGCCTACCCGGAGGACCTGCTCAAGGACACCGCGGCGCTCACCGACTGGTCCTTCGTGCGCGACGGGGACCTCGAGCGGATCAACCAGCCGCTGGACTTCCTCGGCGTCAACTACTACTCGCCCACGGTCGTCTCCGAGGCCGACGGCAGCGGCACCCACACCTCGGACGGACACGGCAACAGCCCCCACAGCCCCTGGCCGGGCGCCGAGCGGGTCGCCTTCCACCAGCCGCCCGGCGACACCACCGCCATGGGCTGGGCCGTCGACCCCACCGGTCTGTACGAGCTGCTGCGCCGGCTGTCGTCGGACTTCCCGAGGACGCCCCTGGTCATCACCGAGAACGGCGCGGCGTTCGACGACTACGCCGACCCCTCGGGGAACGTCAACGACCCCGCCCGGATCGCCTATGTGCGCGGCCACCTGGCCGCCGTCCACCGGGCCATCGTCGACGGCTCGGACGTGCGCGGCTACTTCCTCTGGTCGCTGCTGGACAACTTCGAGTGGGCCCACGGCTACAGCAAGCGCTTCGGCGCCGTCTACGTGGACTACCCGACCGGCACCCGCATCCCCAAGGCCAGCGCCCGCTGGTACTCCGAGGTGGCCCGCACCGGCATCCTGCCCGGCGTCTGACCCCCGCCCGCCGGCCCCGGTGACACCCGTCCGTGTCACCGGGGCCGGCGTCGTCACGGGCGGCCCGCGCGCCGACGCAACGTTTTTTCGGGGGAGTTCGAAACATTCGAGTCACCCCGTTCCCCCCGGAGGTCCGCTCCGCCCGCCCGGCGTCGTTCAGGCCTTGCCGGGCGGAGCCGTGCTCTGCCGCACCACCAGGTGCGTCGCCAGTTCGATGCGCTGGGCGGCCGTGCCGGGGTCGTCCGGGCGGACCAGCATCCGGGCGGCCTCCTCGGCCATGTGCCGCAGGGGCTGGTGGACCGTGGTGAGCGGCGGGCTCGACCACTGTGCCAGCGGTACGTCGTCGTAGCCGACCACCGACAGGTCCTCCGGCACCCGCAGGCCCTTGACCCGGGCCGCCTCCAGCACGCCGAGCGCGTGGAGGTCGCTGCCGGCGAAGATCGCCGTGGGACGGTCGGGCCCCTCCAGCAGGTCCATGGCGTGCTCGAAGCCGCCCTGCACGTGGAAGTCGCCGAAGCGCGTCAGCCGCGGGTCGGTCTCCACCCCCGCCATCGCCATGGCCGAGCGGTAGCCGTCGAGGCGCGCCAGTGAGCACAGCATGTCCTCGGGCCCGGTGATGATCGCGATCCGCTCGTGCCCCCGGTCGGTGAGGTGGCGGGTGGCGGCGAGGCCGCCGGCCCAGTTGGCCGAGCCGACCGAGGGCACGTCCGGGTCGGGGTCGCCCGCCGGGTCGATGACGACGAAGGGGATGGCCGCGGCCCTGAGCCGCCGTTTGACGTCCTCCGGGAGCGTGGAGAAGACCAGCACGACCCCCAGCGGCCTGCGCTGCAGCACGCCCGGGAGCCAGTCCGGCGCGGGCGCGTGCCGGGTGCCGCTCTCGGTGAGCACCACCGTCGCGCGGTTCTCCCTGGCGACGTTCTCCACGCCCCTGATCAGCTCCATCGCCCAGATGCTGTCCAGTTCGTGGAAGACGAGCTCGATGAGCGGGGAGCGGGAGGCGGCCTGGACGCGCCTGCGGTAGCCGTGGACCTCCAGGAGCCGCTCCACCTTGGCCCGGGTCGCGCGGGAGACATCCGAACGGCCGTTGAGGACCTTCGAAACTGTCGGCATCGAAACGCCGGCCTCTTTCGCGACCGCGGCTAGGGTGACTCTGCCGCTCGCCTCGTCGTCATCGTGCATACCCGCAGGATAGGCCACCGTGCATCGATAACGGTTTGGGCGAGTGCCGTTCCGACCGTTGACCGAAACACGCGTCTGACCTACTGTCCCACGGCATGGACTTTCGGCGATGCTGCCGAAACTTTCGAAAGGCGAACGATGAAGACACGTGCGCGCTTGCCCAGACTGGTCGCCACCGGTGCGACGCTCGCCCTCGCACTGAGCCTCTCGGCCTGCGGTGACGGGAACGGCGGGGCGTCGGGGGACGACGGCAAGATCCATGTCCTGGTCTATGGGGACGCCAGCAACAAGGTCGAGAAGCAGATCGTCGACACGTTCAACAAGACGTCCGACGTCAAGGTCGTCCTCGACACCATCCCCGGTGCGGACTACCAGCAGAAGCTGCAGACGATCATCAACACCCCCCAGGCCCCGGACGTCTTCTTCAACTGGGGCGGCGGCAGCATCAAGCCGTTCGTCAAGGCCGACCTGCTGATGCCGCTCGACGACTTCATCAAGAAGAACCCGGACCTGGAGAACAAGTTCCTGCCGTCCGTCTTCAACAACGCCGTCGTCGACGGCAAGCCGTACGGCATCCCGATGCGCGGCACCCAGCCGGTCCTGCTCTTCCACAACAAGAAGGTCCTCGACGAGGCGGGCGTCAAGCCGCCGAAGACCTGGGACGAGCTGCTCGACGCGGTCGGGAAGCTCAAGGACGCGGGCGTCACGCCGATCGCGCTCGGCGGCGGCGACATCTGGCCGACGCAGATGTGGTTCCAGTACCTCTACGACCGCATCGCCGGACCGGAGCTGCTCCAGAAGGCCCTCAAGGGCGACAAGAGCGCCTGGGAGAGCGCGGAGAGCAAGAAGGCCCTGGACATGATCAGGGAGCTCGTCGACGCCGGCGCCTTCGGCAAGAACTACGACTCCGTGAAGTACACCAACGGCGGCTCGGTCCAGCTGATGGCCGCGGGCAAGGCCGGCTTCGAGCTGATGGGCTCCTGGTACTACTCCCAGCAGCTCACGGACCACAAGGACTTCGCCGAGAAGGACCTCGGCTACGGCACCTTCCCGACCGTCGAGGGCGGCAAGGGCGACCCGGCCAACATCGCCGGCAACACCAACAACTACTACTCGGTGATGAAGAAGACCAAGCACCCCGAGGCCGTCGCCGAGTTCCTGAAGCTCATGTACTCCGACGAATTCGTCAAGGCGCAGCTGGACATCGGCAACCTGCCGACCACCACCAACACCGACAAGTTCATCGACAAGGCGGGCAACGCCGAGTACTCGCGCTTCCAGTACGACCTGGTCGCCGACGCCCCGTCGTTCCAGCTGTCCTGGGACCAGGCGTACCCGCAGAAGGCCAGCTCGAACCTGCACAAGGCCATCCAGCAGTTCTTCAACGGACAGCTCGACACGGACGGCTTCATCAAGGCCATGCAGGCCCTCCCCACCGAGTGACGAACGGCTCATGACCACACAGATCACGAGCGCCCGGCCCGCCGCCGGACCCCACAAGGGGTCCCGGCGGCGGCCGCCCGCCTCGTCCGCAACGAAGGTGGGCCGCCCCGGCTTCGCCTGGGCGCTGCCCGCCGCAGTCTTCTTCGCCCTCTTCGCGATCACCCCGCTGATCATGGTGGCGGTGCTGTCCTTCATGAGCTGGGACGGCATCAGCCCGCCCGAGTTCGTCGGCATGGACAACTGGTCGCGCCTGATGGACGACCCGGTGATGCTCAAGAGCATCTGGCTGACCCTGCTCCTGACCGTGCTCGGCGTGGCCCTCCAGACGCCGCTGAGCATCGTGCTCGGGGTCTGGGCCGCCGGCCACCAGCGCAACCGGGCCGTCCTGTCCGTCATCTACTTCATCCCGCTGCTGCTGTCCGCGACGGCCGTCTCCGTGCTGTGGCGGGCGCTGCTCGACCCGAACTTCGGCATCCCGGCCGACGCCGCCTGGCTGTTCGGCGACGGCAACCTGTTCGGCGAACAGGCCACCGCCATCGGGGTGCTGGCGTTCGTCAGCACCTGGCAGTTCACCCCGTTCCACACGCTGATCTACCAGGGCGCCGCCCGCGCCATCCCGCAGGTGCTGTACCAGGCGGCGGAGATCGACGGGGCGGGCCGCTACCGGCAGTTCTTCCACATCACCCTGCCGCAGCTGCGCAACTCGATGATCACCTCGATGATCCTGATGATCGTCGGCGGCCTGACCACGTTCGAGACGGTCCTCATCCTGACCCAGGGCGGCCCCGGCACCGACACCACCATCAGCGCCTACTACATGTACGACAAGGCGTTCAAGGGCTACGACTTCGGCACCGGCTCCGCCATCGCCCTGGCCCTGGTCGTCGCGGCCACGATCATCTCGCTGATCGTCGTCCGGGTCTCCGGCTACGACAAGATGCGCAGCTCCATGGAGGGTGTGTCATGAGGCGCCGACCGAACTACGTGGCCGGCGTCGGCTCCCTCTTCTGGCTCTTCCTGGTCGGCCTGCCGCTGTACGTGATGCTCGCCGCGACCCTGCGCACCCGCCAGGACTACGCCGACAACGGCCCGGTCTCCATCCCGGACAGCTTCACCCTCGACAACTACATCAACGCCTTCGACTCGGGCTTCGGCCAGTACTTCCTCAACACGCTCGTCGTCACCGCCTGCGTGATCGGCATCGTGCTGCTGCTGGCCCCGCCGCTCGCCTACGCCATCGTCCGCAGCCGCGGCCGGGCCACGTCGGCGATCTTCCGGCTGTTCCTGCTCGGCCTCGCCATCCCGGCGCAGGCCGTCATCGTGCCGATGTTCTACCTGATCAGCGAGGCAGGGCTGTACGACAACCTGCTGGGCGTCATCCTGCCCACGGCCGCGTTCTGCCTGCCGATGTCGGCGCTGATCCTCAGCGGCGCGATGCGCGACATCTCGCCGGAGCTGTACGAGGCCATGGCCATGGACGGCGCCACCCCGCGGCGCATGTTCTTCCAGCTCGTGCTGCCGCTGTCCCGCGGCGGGCTGTCCACGATCGTGGTCTTCTCCGCGCTCCAGGCGTGGAACGGCTTCCTGTTCCCGCTCGTCCTGACCCAGTCCGACTCCACCAAGGTGGTGACCCTGGGTCTGTACAACTTCCAGACCGCGCACGGCATCGACATCCCCGGTCTGCTGGGAGCCGTGGTGCTGTCCATGGTGCCCATCCTGCTCGTCTACCTGTTCGCCCGTCGCGCCCTGGTCCAGGGCCTGATGGGCGTCGGAGGAAAGTGACTGCCGACGTGGCCGTAGAGACCACCCCCGAAGCCCCCCTCTGGAACGACCCCGACCGCCCCCTCGCCGCCAGGGTCGACGCGTTGATCGACGCGATGACGCTGGACGAGAAGATCGCCCAGCTGTACGGCGTGTGGGTCGGCGCGTCCGCCAACGGCGGCGAAGTGGCCCCGCACCAGCACGACATGGAGGAGGCCGTCGACCTCGACGCGCTCCTGCCCACCGGACTGGGCCAGCTGACCCGCCCCTTCGGCACCGCCCCCGTCGACCCGGCGCTCGGCGCGCTCTCCCTGCTGCGCACCCAGGCCCGCATCACCTCGGCCAACCGCTTCGGCATCCCCGCCGTCGCGCACGAGGAGTGCCTGGCCGGCTTCGCCGCCTGGGGCGCCACCGCCTACCCCGTCCCGCTGTCCTGGGGCGCCACCTTCGACCCGGACGTGGTGCGCCGGATGGCCGCCGCCATCGGCCGCGACATGCGCTCCGTCGGCGTCCACCAGGGCCTCGCGCCCGTCCTGGACGTGGTGCGCGACGCCCGCTGGGGCCGGGTGGAGGAGACCATCGGCGAGGACCCCTACCTCGTCGGCACCATCGGCACCGCCTACGTGCAGGGCCTGGAGTCCGCCGGGATCGTCGCCACCCTCAAGCACTTCGTCGGCTACTCGGCCTCCCGCGCCGGACGCAACCTCGCCCCCACCTCCGTGGGGCCGCGCGAGCGCGCCGACGTGCTGCTGCCGCCGTTCGAGATGGCGGTCCGCGAGGGCGGCGCCCGCTCCGTGATGCACTCCTACACCGACATCGACGGCGTCCCCGCCGCGGCCGACGAGAGCCTGCTGACCGGACTGCTCCGTGACACCTGGGGCTTCGAGGGCACCGTCGTCGCCGACTACTTCGGCATCGCCTTCCTCAAGGTCCTGCACGGCATCGCGGGCGACTTCGCCGACGCCGCGGGCGCCGCGCTGAAGGCCGGCGTCGACGTCGAACTGCCCACCGTCAAGACGTTCGGCGCACCGCTCGCCGAGGCCGTCGCCGACGGCCGCGTCCCGGAGTCGGTCATCGACCGCGCCCTGCGCCGCGTCCTCGGCCAGAAGGCGGCGCTCGGCCTGCTCGACCCCGACTGGAGCCCGGTGCCGCCCGCACTCGACGGCGCGGACCTGGACGACCCCGACGCCCTGCGCGGCACGATCGACCTGGACCGGCCCGAGAACCGGGAACTGGCCCGCGAGATCGCCGAGAAGGCGGTCGTCCTGCTCACCAACGACGGCACCCTGCCGCTCGCCGCGCCCCGCCGCATCGCCCTGGTCGGCCCCAACGCGACCGAGGGCACGGCCGTACTGGGCTGCTACTCCTTCCCCCAGCACGTGGGCGTGCAGCACCCCGACGTCCCGGTCGGCATCGACCTGCCCACCCTGCGCGAGACCCTGGCCGCCGAGTTCCCCGACGCGGAGATCACGGTCGTCCGCGGCACCGGCGTCGACGACGGGGACCTCTCCGGGATCGACGGGGCGGTGGCCGCGGCCGGTGACGCGGACGTCGTCATCGCCGTCCTCGGCGACCGCGCGGGCCTGTTCGGCCGCGGCACCAGCGGCGAGGGCTGCGACGCGGAGTCCCTCGCCCTGCCCGGCGCCCAGCAGCACCTGCTCGACGCGCTGCTCGACTCCGGCACGCCGGTGGTGACCGTCCTGCTCGCCGGCCGGCCGTACGCGCTCGGCCGCGCCGTCACCGAGTCCGCGGCGATCGTGCAGTCCTTCTTCCCCGGAGTCGCGGGCACCCAGGCGATCGCCGGCGTCCTCAGCGGCCGCACCAACCCCTCCGGACGGCTCCCGGTCAGCGTGCCGCGCGGTCCGGGCTCCCAGCCGACCACCTACCTCGGCGCCCGCCTCGCCCAGGCCAGCGAGGTCTCCAACATCGACCCGACCCCGGCGTTCGGCTTCGGCCACGGTCTGACGTACACGACGTTCGCCTGGAGCGACCTCGCCGTGGACGTGAACGAGGCCCCGACGGACGGCGAGTTCGCCCTCGCCCTCACCGTCCGCAACACCGGCGAACGGGCCGGCGCCGACGTGGTCCAGCTGTACCTGCACGACCCGGTCGCCTCCGTCGTCCAGCCGGTGCAGCGGCTCGTCGGCTACACCCGGGTGGAGCTGGAGCCGGGGGAGTCCCGCCGTGTCCGCGTCACCGTCCCGGCCGACGTGGCCTCCTTCACCGGCCGCGACGGCCACCGGATCGTCGAACCCGGCGACCTGGAACTCCGCCTGGCCACGTCGAGCACCGACGCCCGCCTGACGGCGACGGTCACCCTGACCGGCCCGGAACGCCGGGTGGACCACACCCGCCGCTTCCACGCGGTCTTCACCCAGGAGGCGTGACCCGGACCCGTCCCGCACCACGGCCGGCCCGGACCGCACACGCGGTCCGGGCCGGGCGTGCGTGGCCGGTCGCGCGGGAGCCCCGGCCGGACGGC